>DAIAVG010000108.1 GCA_027445725.1 Acidithiobacillus sp. | reverse complement strand
AAGGGGGGGAAGGTCCGAGGGGGAGTCCTTGGGATCGTACTGTGCGTGATGGCGACGGGATGGTCGGTGCGGGTCTGGGGTCGGGCGATGACCTCTCCACCGGCGGGGCAGCGATCGGTGTCCCGGAAGACCGTCCGTTCATCCGGAGTCACGGTGCTTCCGAGGTGGCGGACGACCAAGCGGGGTCGCATCCTGGTCGTGGGGCACCGGATCCGGATTCCCAAACTCGTGGTTTTCGAGATCATCAAGGCGGCCTTGAAACGCACGTGGTCGACCTCGCCCCGGGACGGGAACCAGATCGTCTGCCAGTTTCACTACCCCATGGGTTCCCATATCCAGGACCAGGCGGTGCTGTTCTGCCAGACCAACAATGAGCATTTCCAGTTCCAGGAAAGGCATTGGTTCATGAATATCAGTGGACGCGATGGTGGGGCTATCCCGGGCACGATTCGGGGCCCTTTGGAGTTTCAGGAGTTTCAGACGGACCAGATGCATTTGGTGGATCCGGGCCGTTTGCGTCGTCTCCTGGCGAAGTTGCCGGCGGCGGGCGGGCGTTACGAGTTCGAGGTGACGAAGCACGGGCATCCAGAGTCGGAGTGGTTCATGAACCGGGGGAAAGTGGTCAAGGTGATCTACTTCCGGAAGAAGGCGAAGGCGAGCCTCCGGTCGAAACCGGGCCGGTAAGAGCGGATGGGTCGAATGCGGGAGTTCGGATCATGGGAACCGGCCCGCCGAGTTTCCGTTTGGCCGTACCCGTCTCCAAGTCGCGCCGCGTAATCGGTCGTGGCCGAAGGATCCCTGTGCCCGTTGTGATGATTGGCCGGCAGGACGAGTGCTACACTCTCATGAAATGAGGATCGGTTCATGTTCAAAGAGCCTGTCCCGCCTTCCGTAGGCCAGATTAATCTGGTTGTCGACGATGTCGCAGCATCCGTCGCCTTTTATCGCGAACTGGGGCTCAATATCGAGACCGCAACGGCTCCAGGATGGGCGCATCATCATGCAAGCGTGCTTTGCGGGAATGGGTTTCGGTTGGAAATCGACAGCAGGGACTTTTCCCTGCAATGGAATCCAGGGTTCACGCAAAACCCGGGAAGGGGTGGGTTCGTCATCTTTATCATGGTTGCAGAGCGGAACCTGGTCGATACCCTTTTCAAAAGGATGGAGTCAAGGGGTAGCCCGGTACAGAAAACACCCGAAGATGCCTTCTGGGGGGCGCGTTATGCAATCGTCGAGGATCCGGATGGCAATTCGGTGGGGATCATGAGCCCTGTAGACCCGACGCGGCGTTTTGCTCCGCCCTTATTTACCGAATGGAGGAGTCCCAAGATATGAGGCGCGGAGGCATCTAGGATGAACTGGGCACGTAGAGCGGTGGTTACGGGTGTTCTACTGATGGCAGGTTTTGCCGGCAGTCAGCCGGTGTTTGCGAATTTGACCGGCACCTATGTGGCCGCCGATATCTATCAGGCATTCGAAATTCAAATGATCGAAACAGCCCGTAAGCGGCTCATTGGCCATTATGAAGAGGTCGACTTCAATAAGGCGGCGCAGGCGACGACCACTGACGCCTCGGTGACTGGGCGCGTGGCCGGTCGGCTCGTGATCATGACACTGAAGACACATGAATTTCTGTCCTCGCCCATAACGCTCTCCGGGTCTTTTCATGGGCGGCATCTGGTGCTCCAGGGTGGTGGAGGGAACGACACGATGCGGCTCCTTATGGTAAAGGCCAGTCAAGCTGTCTTTACCCGCGCGGTGGCGATTTTGCGCCAGCATGCGCTTGTTCTGGCCGCGGTGGCGCAAAAAAACAAACAACGAGAAGAGCGGATAGTAGCGGATCATCGGTTGGTATACCGATTGCGCAAATTGATCGCTAATATCAAAACGCTTCCCGCCAGGGGACGAGTGGAGATTGCCTACCTTCGCCGGGCGGATACTGCGTACCGGACTATTACAGCTCAAATGCGTGCCGGCTATTCTCATGAACTCTCTATCGCGCCCTCTGGTCCCTATGGACAATCCCAATACGCTCGCGGTCAAGTGTCAATGAAGCAGTTTGGCACTCTTGTGAAAGGGTATGCGCAGGTATGTCGAGTGCGACAGGAAAATCCGAAGACCGTGTCCTCGGTTGCTGACGCATGCGCCAGCTTTCTGGTATTAGTCCCCGTGTTTGACAAGGAAAACGCGAAGATCGTCAAGGCGTTTCTCAGGGCAAGGGCAACATGGCGGCAGCAAAGACCAGAGCAGGAGGCGATCGACAGACAAGCTCAGAAGGGGGGCATGTGAGGCAGCTGGAATCTCATCAATCACTGTCAGGTTGTGCAAGGAGATAGGCATGACAAGCCACGGTTCATTTGGCTTTGGTCGTCACCACAACGAGTTGGACCGCTGCTGGTTGTATCCATCATGCCGGTCGGGACGTGCAACTTGGGTTCAGGGGGTGCTGGCTGGATAACGTCTTCGTCAAGCGCCTCTGGCGCAGTGTCAAGTATGAATGAGGTGTATCTCAAGGCCTACGATCAAATCCGGAAGCACGGCACTCTCCTGCCACAGACTTCCATTTCTATAATTTATGAACGGCATCATCGGGCCTTGAACCGGCAGACACCATGGCAGGGCTCCATCGTGGTGACGCTGGAGCAGGTAGGCCTGACCAACCCGGCGGACGTTCTCCCCAAGAACCCGGAGAAACTGCCCAAGGGATGGGGTCCACCTAGGAACTATTAGGTCATGAATCACGAGATGACAGAAGAAGAAAAACGCATTGAGGCGGAAGCTCTGGAGTTTGCGCGCAAGAACAAGAAGGTTATTGCCAGACGCCTGACTGATACGGCGAAATACCAGCCGGAAGATCACCCGGTGTCTGTATTCATGGCCGGTTCACCTGGGGCGGGCAAGACCGAGGCTTCCATCGAATTGATCGAGGCCTTCAAAAGACAGGCCGTGATGCGAATTGATCCTGACGATCTCCGCCGTGAATTCCCTGGATACAATGGTGCAAACGCCTGGTTGTTCCAGAAGGCTGTCTCGGTGTTGGTTGATAAAATCCATGACTTGGTGCTGGGCCAAGGCCAGAGCTTTTTGCTGGATGGAACGCTGTCCCACTACGAAAAAGCGCTGGAAAATATCCGGCGATCCTTGAGAAAGGATCGGACGATCCAAATATTGTATGTGTATCAGGCGCCCATGCAGGCATGGCATTTCGTGCAGGTACGAGAAGAGTCTGAGGGCCGACGCATACGGCCCGAGGATTTCGTGGACCAATACTTTGCGGCCCGCATGGTGGCCAATCGGTTAAAAAGGGAATTGGGCGACTCCATCAGCCTGGACCTGTTGATGAAAAATAACGACAATTCCAGCCGGTTTTACCGTGCTGGCGTGGACCAGATTGACTACCACATCCCGGAGCAGGTCAGCCGTGAGGACCTTGAACGGCTACTAGCTCTCAAGTAAAATACTGTCATGGCACTGTTCTCCAAATCTAAACGGGCGGCTTCTACGCCGTTCTCTGATTTCATCCGCGAGGCATCTTCTGCCGAGAAGAAGCGCGTGTATGAGAGCGTCCTGAAGAAGGCTTCCAAGCGCCAGAATCAGTTGCTGCGTACCGTTTCGGTCTCCAAGTAATTTGCTGACTAACGTTTAGCCGTTTTATTGGCTACGATCTCCTTTGGCTATAGGGAATGGTAGCCGTGAGCGAAGCTGAACCCGAGCTGAATACATTGATCCCGCCCTTGTGGTGGTCGGTTGGGGTGAGGTCGGAGGCAGTCGCATACGCCGCGTTTGCCCTTGCGCCGTTCTCAAAAGTAGGCCCCGTCGAGTTCAATCTCGCCTTTCAATCGTCCGGTTTCAAGCTCAATGAGATGGAATAACGCCTCGCGCAGCCGCTGGGGGCGACCTGCACGTCAACTCCCAAGTCCTGCGCCAGCCGTCAGGGGGCACCAGCCGATAGAAGCCGCCCAAGATAGCGATCTCCCAGCGCAACCGGCTGAGGCCCTCCATTCTGGTGCAGCGGGGGTCGCCGCATTTCACATAACTGCGCGCGCTGCGCAGTAACTTGAGCGAGCCACAAGAATACCCACTTGCAACCCCTCAAAAGTTCGTCGCACAACTGAAATGGTTCTTTTCCCCTCGTAATCATGGGCAGTGACCTTACTCCTTAGGGTTACGAAACGCCCTGATTGCCTAGCAAAGATTGCAAGGCCTGCGCTGGGAGACGACGGTTTCGTCGAGCGGCTTTGGCACTCTGTTGTGAGGTGCTGTTGACAGTGCTTTTCCGGGCTGGGTATGATCAGCTTGGCGGTCAGGAAAGACGGCCGAGCTAAGGAGTCCTCATGAGAAAAGGCGCCCTCTGGATAGTCTGTGTTGCTTGGTTCCCATTATCCGCTTCAGCCATGGCGAGTCATGAAGCGAAAAATTTGGAAAGCGCTGCTCTTAAAGGTGATGCGACCAGTCTGAAACTGCTGGAGCGGGCGGCAAAGGTGGGCGATGCCCATGCGCAAGACTGGTTGGGTGTTTATTTTAGGTCTAAACATCAGTACACCCAAAGCGTCTATTGGCTCCACAAGTCTGCGCTGCAGGGAGATGCGGGTGGAGAAACCCATCTGGGAAATAACTACGATTTCGGCCGGGGTGTCCCACGGAATTACACGAAGGCGATGTACTGGTACCGTAAGGCCGTGCTCCAGGGGAATGCGGATGCGGAATTCAACCTGGGAGTCAGCTACGATTTCGGCTGGGGTGTCCCGCAGGATTTCGCGAAGGCGGTGTACTGGTACCGCAGGGCTGCACACCGGGGGATTGCGATTGCGGAAAACAACCTGGGAGGCAAGTACGAGTTCGGCCAGGGTGTCCCACGGGATTACGCGAAGGCGAAGGACTGGTACCTCAAGGCTGCAGTGCAAGGGTTTGCAGCTGCAAAATACAACTTGGGAGTCATCTATGATCTCGGCCAGGGTGTCCCGCGGAACTATGTGAAGGCTGATTACTGGTACCGCAAGGCTGCAGTGCAAGGGTTTGCAGCTGCGGAAATGAACCTGGGAGTTGGCTATTATTTCGGCCGTGGTATCCCGCAGGATTACGCGAAGGCGAAGGACTGGTACCGCAAGGCCGCAGTGCAGGGAAATGCAGCTGCGGAAAGCTACTTGGGAGCTATCTACTATTTCGGCCAGGGTGTCCCACGGAACTATGCGAAAGCAGATTCCTGGTACCGCAAGGCTGCAGTGCATGGGTATGTTTATGCAGAAAACAACCTGGGAGTCAGCTATTACAGGGGCCAGGGTGTTCCGCAGAACTATGCGAAAGCAGATTC
>DAIAVG010000107.1:5158-5398 GCA_027445725.1 Acidithiobacillus sp. | reverse complement strand
CGAGGCCCATCCAGATACAAGTCTCCACAAGATATTCTCACCGGCGCGAAAGGGCACCACCATTTCCTCTCCAGCGCCAATGCTTGCCGGAACCGTCCAACGTTCGCGTCGCAAGGTGATTTGCTCGGCATTACAGGGCAGACCGTAAAAGGTCGGGCCATGCCGGCTCGCGAAACCTTCCAGCCGGTCCAGGGCACCGGCTTGATCAAAGACCTCGGCATAGAGTTCGATAGCGGCATG
>DAIAVG010000107.1:0-5148 GCA_027445725.1 Acidithiobacillus sp. | reverse complement strand
ATTCCTTGGCGGCCTGCGCATGAGGCGCACTGTCTGTGCCGAGAAAGAACTGCGGACTGCCGCTGATAGCCGCAGCGATGAGAGCCTGGCGGTGCTGCTCGCGCTTCAGCACCGGCAGACAGTAATGATGCGGGCGAATGCCGCCCTGGAAGAGGGCGTTACGGTTCAGGAGCAGATGGTGGGCAGTAATGGTCGCCGCCATGTGCGGGCCGGCACTTTGCACAAAATCCACGGCGCCCTGCGTAGTGACATGTTCCAGGACCATGCGTAGGGCGGGAAAATCACGCCGCAGGGGAAGCAACACCCGCTCAATGAAAACTGACTCGCGATCGAAGACATCCACGGCGGGATCCGTGACCTCGCCGTGCAACAGCAGGGGCAGATCCCAGCGCTCCATGGCCGCCAAGACCGGGTAGACTACGCGCAAGTCGCGCACCCCATTTTCCGAGTTTGTCGTGGCGCCAGCCGGATAATATTTGACGCCCTGCACTATGCCACTCTCTTTCGCCTTGCGGATTTCCTCTGCGGAACTCGTCTCCGTCAGATACAGTGTCATGAGCGGCTGAAAATTCGAGCCCGTTGGCCGCGCCGCCAGAATCCGCTCCCGGTAGGCCTGTGCGTCTGCCACGGTGGTGACCGGTGGCTTCAGGTTGGGCATGACGATGGCACGCGCGAAGCGCGCCGCCGTGTCCGGCAGCACCGCACGCAGCATGGCGCCGTCGCGCACGTGCAGGTGCCAGTCGTCTGGACGCAGGAGGGTGATCTGATCCATGGTCTGGATCCTCACTCGATACCCTCAACATACGCGTGGGCAAAAAGATCCTCGCGGCGGATGATCTGCAGGCAAAGCTTGTCGCAGGCGGCCAGAATCACCGGCGGTGCAACTCCAGCCTGACGTGCCTCTTCCCAACGGGCAGCACAAAGGCACCAGCGATCGCCAGGGCGCAGCCCGGGGAAATCCCATTCCGGATGGGGGGTAATCAGGTCATTCCCCTGCTCAAGGGTGTAACGGAGAAACTCCTCGGTCATGACGGCACAGACGGTGTGCGACCCCAGATCTTGCGGGCCACCACTGCAAAATCCGTCCCGCCGAAAGCCCGTGCGCGGTGCCTCGCCACAGACTTGCAGATCTTCATCCAGGACATTACTGCGCATTGCTTCCTATCCTCCCATCGCTGCGCCCCGCACAGGGTAGCACCGACACCAAGGGCTGCCTACGCGGTGAAGGCGCTCTGCTTACCCTCCGCCCTCACTCCAGATCTCTGCCTGGGCGCGGCTCACGGCGGGGGTTTGCACCCGACAGAAATCCTTTTCTCCCAGGGGCATAGGTACCTGGAAATAGGCCCCAGCCTGAAGCGCTTGCGGACTCGAGAGACCATTGATCTGCATCAGATATTTGCTGGTGCTGTGGTATTGGAGCGCGAGTTCGTGCAGGTCGGAACCGGCTGGCACCCGGATCTGTAGAAACTTGCCACCGATGTTACAGCGTGGCGCCACGTCCAGCGTGCGCAGGGCACGGCGCATGGTGTAGCGAAACACTGGTGCCGCCTCGATCCCGCCAAAATTCCAAGAATAGTGGCTACCGCGCAGGTTGACCGCCATGACCAAATCTGGATGCGGACCGGGGGCAAAGCCAACAAAGGTGGCATTGGTGCGATGATGAAAAAATCCATCCTTGCCATTCGCCATGTTCGAGGTACCTGTCTTGCCACCTACATGATAACCGGGAATGGCAGCCAAGATACCGGTGCCACCGGGGCGCGCCACGGATTGCAACCAGCGCCGTAGATCGTTGGCCACCCACTCCGGCATCACCCGATGCCGACGTACCTTTTCACCGACGAAGAGATGTGGACGCACATACCAACCCCCATTGGCAATACTCGCATAGGCGGCCGCGAGCTGCAGTGTGGTGACCGAGACCCCATAACCAATGGAGATCGTCGCGTGGCGGGCAGCTCCCCAGGATTGCCAGGGCGGCAGCACCCCCGCCGTTTCGCCGGGCAAGCCCAGCGGCGGCACGCGGCCAAAACCTACCGCTTGGTACATTTGATATAAGGTGCGTTTGGGGGTAAGCAGGGCAATCTTGGCGGTACCGATGCAACTCGAATATTTGAGGATGTGCTCAATATTGAGGATATGGTGGCGGACATCATCCGTGATTGGATATCCGCCTACCCAGAGGGGATGAAAAACGTTGAACTTTTGCGTAGGAGACACGCTATGGCTAGCCAGAGCGGCGGCGATGGCAAAGGGTTTCATCACCGATCCCGGCTCGAAGGCTTGGTGTACCGCATTGTTGACATAATCACTTGCTGCCTGACACGAGCTCTCCTGGTTGGGATTGCAGCTGGGCGCGCTGACCATGGCCAGGATGGCGCCGGTATGCACATTCATCAGTACCGCCGAACCCTCCCAGGCGTGAAATTGTCGCAACGAGCGCAGCAATGCCATATAGGCCCAGTATTGCATTTGCGGATCGATGGTTAGATGGATGGCATGACCGGGCTGGGAAAGATGCGAGACCTTCAGCACCTGAACGATCTGCCCGTGCCCGTCGTACAGGGCCTTTTCGGAGCCTGGATGGGCCGCCAGCCAGCGGTTGTAACTCAGTTCCATTCCTGTGGCACCTTGGTGCGCTTGATCCACCAAACCGATGAGCGGTGTGGTGGCGGCACCCAGGGGAAAATAGCTGCGCGAACTCGGTAAGACGCCAACACCGGGAATGTCGAGGGCACGGACCGCTTTCCCGACACTGGGCGGTCGTTGTCGGGCCAAGTAAGCAAAATCAGCCCCCCCGCCCGCCAAACGCTGCCCCAACTCCGTCACGCTCATCCCGAGCACCTGGGCCAAACGTGGCCACTGGGCCTGGTGTTTACCCAAGACCTTGGGATCGCCCCAGACCGTACTCGCAGAGGTATTGACCGCCAAGGGCAGCCCGTTGGCGCCGAAGATCACCCCCCGCTGCGCCGGCAGGCGCTGATTGTGCAGGTAGCGCATTTGCCCCTGGGCACGCAAATGCCGCGCCTGCAGGTATTGCACCTGGATGTCGCGCCCCAGGACCGCCAAAAAACCGATGAGGAAAGCGCCCGCCAGCCAGAGAGGGCGCGAGCGTGGTAGGCTACGAAAGCGGCGCTGAGGGCTGGTCATTCTCCGCTGGTCTGGGCACGATATACGAAGTCGACGCGCTGATTCCGGTGCCAGCAAGCCGCGGTATTCTGGTTACAGAGTAAATTGTCCTTGCCGAAGGATACGGTGCTGATGCGGCGAGCCGGCACGCCATCCGCCTCCAGCAGCTCCTTGATCGCGTGCGCACGCCACTCACCCAAACCAAGGTTATATTCCTGCGTGCCGGGCTGCGAGCAGTTGCCCTCCAGACGGACGTGCAGGTTGGGAAAGCGCAGCAAAAAACGGGCATTTTCCGCCGTGATCTGCTGCGCATGGGCGCTGACATGAAAGCTGTTCTGCGCAAAATGTACACGCAGATGCCGCGGCAGCGCCGCAAGTTCGGCATCCGACAGGTTTTCGTTATGGCCACCAAGGGGGCCGTGGGAAAGGTTTTTTTCCTGCTCCTGTGCTTGATTCAGGGCCTGAGTGCTCACGTTTGGCTGGGCGGCCGTACTCGTTGGCGCAGGATGAACTTGGCTGGTTGGCGAAACCTGCTGGGCGCAGGCACTGAGCAGCACAGTGGCGAACAACAGCACGCCATAGGCAAAGGTTCGCGGCGGCACGAGAGAGGACTGGAATTGCGGCATGAGGAGTTCCCTGCATTTGTTGATATACCTCTATGACAACGCTCGTCCTTTTCGGTTCTGTCTGCTCGCCTATCTCGCGTGCCGTTACCAACGCCAACGGTAGCGTGGCTCTGCGAGCGCGGCAGACGGGCGCTGTCCACAGCGGGCACAGCCGCCACCAGCGCAACTGCTTTGACAGCTGCCGGCAGCACTCTGCACCAGAGGCAGTAGGCGGGCGATCTGACCCCGACTCTGCCAGTGCTCCAGACCAGCGTCCACCAGCTCTGGCGGCAATTGCAGCCGCTCTGCGATATCCACCGCACGCAGGCTCTCCCCGGCACGGAGCAAGTCACGGATCCGAAACAATGGACTTTGCATCAGCTTTGCCCGAGGAGCCCAGCGGCCGGTCGCCGTTTGCGGTCATGCTGGCGCAGGCCAAGGAGCAGGGTAAACGGCGAACCGGCATGCAAGCCCATGACCTGCAGACGCTTGCTTTCCTCCTTACCCCCCAGAATGCTGTGGATACGGCCCCCAGACCCGCGAGATAGCTGCGCCAGGGCGCACGCAGCAGGGATTTCAGATTGGATGGACATGGACGCTCCCGACAGAAATTCTTCTATCGGCATTTTATTTAATGAGAATCATTATTGCAATGGATTCTGATCCCACTTCACGCTGGGGCGATGGCGTCTCCCGACAAATCGTAGGCGTCCGCTTCCCGGATCAAGACCCGCAACCGCGCACCGACGCACCCCTGAGTCAGTCCTCGCACTTGCACTATGCCATCAATTTCCGGTGCATCGCTGGCGCTGCGACCCACTGCCTCGCCATTGGGCAGCAACTCGTCAATCAAGACCTCACGCTCGCGGCCCAACCAGCGCCGTAACCGTTGCGCACTGATTTCCTGCTGCAGCTCCAGGAAGCGCTCCCGTCGCTCCTCGCGCAGCGCTTCTGGCACCGGATCCGGAAGATCGTTGGCGGCAGCGCCCGCCACCGGCGAGTAGGCAAAGCAGCCCACCCGATCCAGTTCCGCGGCGCGCAGAAAGTCGAGTAGATCCGCAAACTCCGCTTCTGTCTCCCCTGGAAAGCCAACAATGAAGGTACTGCGGATGGTCAGATCGGGCACCGCGGCGCGCCACGCCTGGATGCGCTGCAAGGTACGATCCGCTGCTGCCGGGCGACGCATCGCCTTGAGGATGCGTGGGCTCCCATGCTGCAGGGGCACGTCCAGGTAGGGCAAGACCTTGCCCTCGGCCATGAGAGGCAGGAGTTCATCGATATGTGGATACGGATAAACATAATGCAATCGCACCCATACCCCCAGCTGGCCGAGGGCAGCGCAAAGATCGGTGATGCGCGTCCTGAGCGGGCGTCCTTGATGGAAAGCCGTGCGGTATTTGCGGTCCACCCCATA
>DAIAVG010000106.1 GCA_027445725.1 Acidithiobacillus sp. | reverse complement strand
AACCGCTCTCCAAACCCTCCAACCCGAGGCCGCAGTCTCAACCCCGAACTTCGAAAAAATCGCGCTGACCCCGCCAGCCATCGAGCCTATTCGGACGCGCCGAGCATCTTCAGTGGTATTGCCTGCATGAATCCATCATTGGTACCGATGAAATACGTGCTGCCCACGGCAACGCCGTTTTGCGGGCCGTAGCCGCCCTCCTTCTGGTCATAAACATGAGTGACCTTGCCGCTCGATTTGGCAAGCGTGAAGATCTTGCCCTTGCCGGTCGGTTGGATCACGTCGTCGCCCACGATCGTCGGGGCCGCTTTCATTCCCGCCTTGAGCGGCGCAGTCCAGATGATCTTGCCGGTCTTGGCATCGATCGCGTATTCGTCGTGAGTCACGGGGCTGCCGGTATAGACCACGCCATCCATGATCGCCGGAACTGCATCCTTGTTGCGCGGCGGCGTCTTGCCGACCCCGAGCGTCTTCGACCACACGATCTTGCCGGTCCCGACATCGATCGCGATTTCCTCCGAACCCGAGGTCGCCTTCTGGGAAGACGTCCGGGTTTCGATCTGCCCGATCGTGACATCACCCTCGACCGCCCAGGTCCCATCTCCGCCGCTGCTCGAAAAGATGTTCTTCGGATGCACTGTCCACAACTGTTTGCCGGTCGCTACATCGAGCGCATAGATATTGCTCGGATGCGTGCCACCCATGATGATCACATTCTTCTTCGGATCGAACGTGGCGGACGACATGCTGACGAAGGACTTGATCGCGGTCTTCCATTTGAGCGCCCCGGTCGCGGCATCAAGCGCATAGACATGCCCGTCACCATTGCCGAACAGCAGCATCCCCTTGTCGAACACTGCCGTGGGCATATCCTCGCCCTCGGTCTCATAGGTCCACACGAGCTTGCCTGTCGCGGCATCGATGGCATCAACCGCCGAAACATCGGACCCACGAATCACCGCAGCACCCTTGACGCCGAATTTCTTGGCATGGCTGTATGTGAACACCGAGTTACCGGCACCGATGAACACGAGCTGCTTGCCACCGGCAGTGGCCACCACCGGCGTGGTCATCAACTGATTATGGGCATTGAACGACCATTCGAGCTTTCCGGTCCTGGCATCGAGCTTGTACAAATAGCCGTTGTCGTTCGGCGCGAACACCGCACCGTCGACCACCGCAACCCCTATCGGAAACCCGACCAGATCACGGATGATCGTGTTGTTCTTCACTGCCTTGCGCGCATCCGCCGCCCCCGGCACCTCGTAGGTCCAGTTCACTGCCGGAAACGGCGATTTCATCGCCGCATTATGGCCTGGCTGCATCGCATACATCGGCCAGAACGAGGGCGTGTCCGCCGCCTGCGCCGTACAACTCACCCCGGTCGCAATGGCGCAAGCCGCGAGCCCGAGGCGCATGATGGTCTTGAATGTCATTGGACTGCTCCTTATCTGTTCGGTCATTGATAACCCATCCCTGATGAAAGGCCCCGTCTATTTTTCCGTTGTACCATGCCAACCATTAAACTGCATCAAGAATGCAACTGAATGTCTAAACTTAAGACGATAATTTGAATTAAACAAAAATATAAATACACAATCAAATACAATAAAACTGTTACAGGCAGCCTTGGCATTTTGCAAAGTGGCACATAAAGGCCTATAGTTAAATCTGGTAGGTAAGTTTTATCATAAATCATCACAACACATTAAGTATGTGTTGTGCCGCACATACAGTACTCAAATTGATATGTAAAATTTATGATTATTTCGGTAGATTCTGACAATTTTATGTCAAGAGGAGATCAAATCATGAGCAAGAACCCAATTATTGCGATCAATCAGGCCAAAATATTCAATCGCCTAGAAAGTTACGAAATCATGATGAAGGTGGGACCAAAGGTCTGTATTACCACGGCCAACCACCCGGGATTTCTGGGCTTTGAACAACTCATACAAACGGGCATTCATCCGATGGCAGGCCGCTATGGCGGTGGTTCCGTAGACATGCGGGAAACCTTAAATCCAATCGCCATGTACCAATACACAGTATGGAAAGATGTACATTCTCACGAAGAAATGCATCACGACAACTTTGATACCATCTACGAATTATGTGGAAGCTGTCTGGATATGGTGATTGAAGGACCCTGGGAAGTCTATTACGAGATAATAAAATCTGACTTGCCGCCTATTATGGGAATAACAGACGTGCCGACCATCTTGGGAGATGCTTTTGCCAAGCAGCAACCGGTTCCTAAAGTCGCTTTGGCGGAGCAACGGGCTATCACTGTAGGGGACCATTGGGTTATGAAGGGGCACGAACAGGGCTTTGAAGAAGGTGTTATCAAGACGCTCGAATGGCTGAAAGCGTCGGTTCCGGGCATGATCGGCTGGATGATTCTGAAACAAACTGGAGCCTCGGCAATCGGATCGTTTCAGCTTGATCCTGAAGGAATGCTGAAAGCTACATTGGGTGCCAACCCGCCGAAATACAATACCAATTACGGATCCAAGATCCCTACTCAGCCGCCCATTCCAGCACAAACACCTGCACAGTACCTGATTCACATGGAATGGGAATCTCCTGCACATGCGCATACCGGACTCGGTTATGTCATGGTCGATTATGATCTGCGCCAGATACATAACAACGGCGTATTACAGCACTTGGATAAGGGTCCCTATTATATGTTTTTTGCGCCCATGATGGAACAGGGCATGTGGCGCAAAAAACTGATGTTCTAAAGGAAAATATTTAGTGGGGATATCCCGTCCAAAAGCACCGGAATGGATATCTCGCAGGGGGAGTACGTTGAACTTTTCGCAATCTGTACTACCCTCAATTGAGTGGTAATGCGTAGTTTTCCTACTTTTTCATGTCGAAAAATCGGAGGGACACATCTATGAAATCTTATGAAACTTCAATGAACTCTCATGTCGTCATCCTGGGCGGTAACTTTGCCGGCCTTGGCTCCGCCCAGAAGGTTCGTGAATATTGTGGTGATTCCGTGCGTATCACCGTCATCGACCGCAAGGATTATCTGCTCTTCGTTCCCAATGTGCCCGCAGAAGTATTTGAAGGCCGTGATCCGGGCAAGACATTACGCATGAACATCCCGGACGCCCTGGAAGAGGACCATGTCCAATTCCTGCAGGCAGAAATCAAAGCCATTGATCCTGAGGCCCGGCGGGTGGACTTTGTTCCCAATGAGCGGCCCGGTGCCGCACCGGATAGCATCTCCTATGATTACCTGATTGTTGCCGTCGGCAACCGACTGGCTTATGACAAAATCGAAGGCTTTGCCGAACATGGTCAGACCGTCAGCGATTTTTATTACGGCAACAAACTGCGCCATTTTCTGGCCAATGACTACAAAGGCGGCCCCATCGCCATTGGTTCTGCCCGGTTTCATCAGGGTGATGGCACCAAAGACATCACCCTGTATGGCGGGCATCCTTTCCCCCGTGCTGAAGCGGCCTGCGAGGGGCCGCCCGTTGAGGTCATGCTGTCCATGGCCTCCTGGCTGGGTCAGCATGGCAAGGGTGGACCGGACAAAATCACGGTCTTCACTCCGGCCAGCTTAATTGCCGAAGATGCCGGTGAAAAAGTGGTCGGCAAACTGCTGGAAATTGCCGGGGGCATGGGCTTTAACTACGTCAACAAAGCCAAGGACATCACCCGTCTCACGAAAGAGGGGGTCGAACTGGCCAGCGGCAAGAAGATCGAGGCGGAGTTGAAAATCGTCTTTCCGGATTGGGTACCCCACGACTTCATGAAGGGGCTCCCGATCAGTGATAATGAGGGCTTTGTGGTGACCGACGTGACCATGCGTAACCCCAAGTATCCCAACGTCTTTGCGGCGGGGGACGCGGCCGCCATCACCGTGCCCAAGCTTGGCGGCATTGGCCATGCCCAGTGCGCGATCGTGGCCAGACAGATCGCCAGGGATCTGGGCAAAATGGCGGCGGCAGAAGCCGACAAGCCGCTGGAGCCCGTGGTCTACTGCATCGGTGACATGGGCAACAACCAAGCCTTCTATATTCGTTCCAACAGCTGGTTTGGCGGTCCGGATCAGGTCCTGAAAATGGGCCATATGCCCTTCCTGCTGAAGATGCAGTACAAAAACCTCTTCTTTAAGAATAAGGGCAAGATGCCGGAGTGGGGGTTGGATGTCTCTCAACTGCTTGCCGAGAAACTCTTCGCGGCCTGACGCAAGGGGGGCTACGGCCCCCCTGTTGATCCGCGAGCACAGCATAAGGAGACAGCATATGGCAGCACAACCGAAAGACGCTTTTATTCCCTCTTTAACCCCCGAGCAATGGGTGGGGCTCGCCCGCCTGGGCGATCTCGCCAATGGCGCCGAGCAGTTCATGGGTGGCCCGGCGGGCACCTTGCCCATGGCAATGGCACTACGTGCCGGTCAATGGAACGAGCGTTTTGATCTGGATGGCGGGATTGAGGAAATTCTGGAAACCATGAAGGCCTTGCGCAAGGCTGGCGCCTTCAAACTTATCAGTGAAAACGCCGCTTTTGTGACCGAAAGCCTGCAACTCCTGGCACCACTGGCACCCAAAATTCTCGAAACCCTGCACACCCTCCCGGTCACCGAATGGCTAGCGGCACTGCACATGCTGGGCAACCTGCTGTCGCGCGTGGATGATGTCCTGACCTTCCTCAAGGGACCGGCCGGTAACGCGCTGGTAACCAGACTCAAGGAACTCGGCGACCTCTGGGAAGAGACCTCGGCGGATACCACCATTGTCGAAGCCTTGCGCTTGCTCAAGCAATTGCAGGAGGACGGCAATCTGCATCGTGTAGCCGACATCAGCCGTCAGATCGAGCTCATGACGGAGACCATCGACATCGAGTCCTTGATCGGTTCGTTCATCGAACTCAGCAGAAACAGTCCGCTCCCGGCTCTCGTCGCTAGCCTGATGCACGGCGGCAAGGCAATGACTCAGGCCCTTGCCGAAGCCACCGAACATGAGCCCAAAGACCAGGCGGGCGGCATCGCCGGGCTCTACCACATGCTCAAAGATCCCAATGTACAGCGTGGCATCCGGGTCTTGGCAACCCTGCCGGCTTATCTGGAAAAAGCAGGGGTATTACCAAAACACACCGCGGGGTAACCTGCGGACGGGACGTCAGGCAACGACTATTAACGGCGCGGTCTGTCGCCGCAGGCGGACTGGCTGATCGGACCTGACGCCCTGAATAGCCTTGGGCAATACAGTCACCACATCAGGAGCGGATCATGGATAACATCAGCAAAGCGCCTCGTGCCACTTGGCGCCACCCCGTCTGGTCGACCGCGCAGAAGTCCTGTGTGGGCACGGCGCTGGGCAATGGGAAACTCTGGTTCACCACCGGCAAGGGTATCGTCACCGAAGTATTCTACCCGCGCATCGACATCCCCCAGAT
>DAIAVG010000105.1 GCA_027445725.1 Acidithiobacillus sp. | reverse complement strand
ATGCGGGCAGCGGGCGCCGTGAAACGGAACGTCCGGCCATAT
Organism: Acidithiobacillus sp.; assembly: GCA_027445725.1. The sequence goes on along the minus strand of DAIAVG010000105.1, from coordinate 5,423 downwards.
TCAGAGTCCAATGGTGTATAACTTGGCATGAGGATTGCTATGAAAGAACTTGCGATAGCCAGTAGAGATTTGGTCAGCCCCGACGGGCTGGCGGCCTACCTGCGTTTTGTGAACGCCCAACCGCTGCTGCAGCCGGAAGAAGAGCGTGACCTGGCCCTGCGCCTGCGTGATCACGACGATGTGGATGCGGCCAAGGATCTGGTGCTCAGCCACCTACGCTTTGTGGTGCGGGTGGCGCGGGGCTATCGGGGATATGGATTGCAGGAAGCCGACTTGATTCAGGAAGGTAATATCGGCCTGATGAAGGCGGTGAAGCGCTACGACCCGGATCATGGCGTACGTCTGGTCTCCTTTGCGGTGCACTGGGTCAAGGCGGAGATTCACGAATTCATCCTGCGCAACTGGCGTATCGTCAAAGTGGCCACCACCAAGGCGCAGCGCAAACTGTTCTTCAACCTCCGTTCCAGTCGCACCCATGTCGGCTGGATGAGTGGCGAGGAGAGCGCCGCCATTGCGGACGATTTGGGTGTTACCCAGGCCCAGGTGCTGGAGATGGAAGGGCGGATGTCCGGTTACGACCACTCGCTCAACCTCGAACCGGATGAAGAGCGGGAGGGCGGGCGTGTCCTTGATCTGGCGGATCCCACCGGGTCTCCCGTAGAGCAACTGGCGGAGCAGGACTGGGATCGGCATCAGCACAAGGCCTTGCACACGGCGTTGTCAGCTTTGCCCCAGAGAGATCGCTACATCATTGAAAACCGCTGGCTGAGCGAAGACCCCAAGACCTTGCAGGTGTTGGGCGATGAACTGGGTGTTTCGGCAGAGCGGGTACGGCAACTGGAAAAAAGCAGTATGGGCAAGTTGCGTCAACAGATGCTAACGATGGTGGCGGCTTGAGCGCCGTACTGCTTTTCCACGTCGACGATGCCGGTCGCTGGCCTAATCTGTTGGCCAATGTTCGTAACGCTCAGGCAGCGGCTCCGGGGCAGAGCCTGCGGGTCGTCGCGAATGGGCAGGCGCCCGTGTCCCTCTGGGCGAAGGGCCACTGGCGGCGCGAGATTGAAGAGCGCATCGGTGCCGGAGTGCGGGTCGATTTTTGTGAAAACAGCCTGCGTAATCTGGGTTTGGATCCGGATGACCGCCCGGCAGGCAGCCAACTGGTTCCCGCCGGAATCATTGCCATTGCCGACGCCCAGGGGGCAGGTGCCCTCTACATAAAGCCCTGACCCCGCTTGTGCAGTCACCCCATCACAAAATATAGCGGGACAAATCCTCGTCCTGCGCCAGATCTTTCAGACGGCTGTCCACGTAGGCAGCGTCGACCTCCAGAGCCGTAGTGTCGCCGTCCGGTGCGACAAAAGCCACCTCTTCCAGCAGCCGCTCCATGACGGTGTGTAATCGCCGAGCCCCGATGTTCTCTACGCGTTCATTCACCTGCTGGGCAATTTCGGCAATACGCTGCACGCCATCCTGGGTAAACTGTAAAGTCAGCCCGTCGCTGGCCAGCAAGGCACTATACTGCCGGACCAGCGCATTCTCCGGCTCCTGCAGTATCCGCACCAGATCCGCCGCACTGAGGGCCTCCAGTTCCACGCGAATAGGCAGACGGCCCTGCAGTTCGGGAATCAGGTCTGAGGGCTTGCTGAGGTGGAAGGCGCCGGAGGCGATGAAGAGGATGTGATCGGTCTTCACCACGCCGTAACGGGTGCTCACATTGGAGCCTTCCACCAGTGGCAGCAAATCGCGCTGCACCCCCTCCCGGGAGACGTCCGAACCCTGCTGAGTGCCAGAGCGCACCGCTACCTTGTCGATTTCATCAATGAAGACTATGCCGCCGGATTGCACCCGTTCCAGTGCCAGAGCGCGGACTTCCTCTTCATTGACCAGCTTGGCGGCTTCATCGTCCGTCAACAGGCGCTGCGCCTCGGGTACCGTGACCCGGCGCGTGCTGGTTTTGCCCGACGCCATGTTGGAGAACATATCGCGGAGCTGGTTGGTCATTTCTTCCATGCCCGCCGGGGCCATGATTTCTACACCGCCCTTGGGGGCGCTCACCTCAACCTCGATCTCCTGCGCATCCAGCTTGCCTTCGCGCAGCATCTTGCGGAACTTCTGGCGAGTGCCCTCATCGCTGCGCGGTACGCTGCTGTCGCGCGGACCGGGGATGAGGATGTCGAGAATCCGCTCCTCGGCCAACTCCTCAGCGCGCTGGCGCAGCGCGGCCTGACGTTCGCTGCGGATCATATCTACGGCGGTTTCGGTCAGATCGCGGATGATGGATTCCACATCCTTGCCCACGTAACCTACCTCGGTGAATTTGGTGGCTTCTACCTTGATGAAGGGGGCATTGGCGAGTTGCGCCAGACGCCGGGCGATTTCCGTCTTACCCACTCCCGTAGGCCCGATCATGAGGATATTTTTGGGGGTGATTTCCTGGTGCAGCGGCGGCGGCACCTGCCCGCGCCGCCAGCGGTTGCGCAAGGCGATGGCCACGGCACGCTTGGCCTCGGACTGACCGATGATGTATTTGTCCAGCTCCTGGACGATCTCGCGGGGGGTCATTTCAGACATGCTCATAGTTCTTCAATCGTGTGGTTGTGGTTGGTGTAAATGCAGATGTCGCCGGCAATGCCCAAGGCGCGTTTGGCGACTTCACGGGCGGGCATGTCGCTGTTTTCCAGCAGGGCACGCGCCGCTGACAGGGCGTAAGGCCCGCCGGAACCAATGGCGATGATACCATGTTCGGGCTCCAGTACGTCGCCCTGCCCGGTGATGATCAGGCTTTGTTTTTCATCCGCGACGGCGAGCATGGCCTCCAGACGGCGCAGTACCCGGTCGGTGCGCCACTCCTTGGCCAGCTCCACGGCGGCCTTGGCCAATTGGCCGGGGTGGGCCTTGAGTTTGGCCTCAAAACGCTCCAGCAGGGTAAAAGCGTCTGCCGTAGCCCCGGCGAAACCGGTCAGTACGCCCGGATCTATACGGCGCACCTTGCGGGCGTTGCCCTTCATCACCGTATTGCCGAGGGTCACCTGGCCATCTCCGGCCATGACCACATTGGCACCCCGTCGGACACAAAGAATCGTCGTCCCGTGCATTTGCTGCGAATCTGTCATACTTTTCCCTCAAAGTGTTTCGTATCCTGGTCGCCACGTCGTGACCGCGGGTGCGCCTGGTCGTAGACCCTCGCCAACTGCTGATAATCCATATGGGTATAGATGGCGGTCGTGCCAATACCCGCATGGCCTAAATATTCCTGCACCGCGCGCAAGTCGCCGGACGACTGCAGCAGATGGCTGGCAGCACTGTGGCGCAGGGTATGGGGATGCAGCGGTTGTCCCAGCCGGGTCTCCCCCAGCTTTTTGACCCGCATCTGGATGCTACGCACGCCGAGTCGCTGGCCGCGTAGATTGACGAAGAGCGCCATTTCCTCACCCGCCGGGCGCAACGCGAGGTAGGCGCGGAGTGCCGCCCAGGCAGGTTGACCCACCGGCACGATACGCTCCTTGCGCCCCTTGCCCAGCACCCGCACCGTGCCGCCGTGACGATCCAGATCGCCCAGATTGAGTCCCGCCAGTTCACTGACGCGCAGGGCGCTGGAGTACAGCAGCTCCAGGATCAGTTGATCACGCAGGCTGGTGAAATCTTGAGGCGCCTCCGCCGCTTTAGGTGTAGCGGCAGGCTGCATCAGCATGTGCGCCTGATCCACCGTCAGCCAGTCGGGCAGACGCTGCTCCACCCTGGGCATGGCGAGGCCCTGCACCGGGTTGCGCAGTTCGGGCGCGTCATGTTGCAGATGGCGATAGAGGGCGCGTAACGCCGCGAAATGCCTGCGCAGGCTGCGAATGGCCACGCCCCGGCTGCGCTCCGCCATGAGGTAGGCGCGCAGACTGCTGCGATCTATTTGCGCGATCTCCGTCTGCCCGCGTTGCTGTGAAAACCGCGACCAGGCGAGCAGGTCATGGCCATAGGCGCTGATCGTGGCTGGACTGGCCCTGCCGCTCCGCCGGAGTGTTTCGATAAATTGGGCAATGGCGGTTTCGATCAGCATGGGCTCAGGCAGCGATCCAGTGCCGCGGTGACCAGGCGGGCAATCTGGTCGAGCAGGTCGGCCCCGGCGTCCTCGGCATAGCGGCCGGGGTGCTGACTGCCGAGCAAAATACCGCCTTGCAGATGCTGACCGGCAAGCGGGATCAGGGCGAAAGACTCCAGTCCCGCCCCCGCCGCGCCGAAGAGGGTACTGCGCAGGGTCGGACTGAGGGCCAGTCCGGTCGCGGCCCGCAACAGCGGGAACCCATTCAGAATCTCCTGAAAATCCGCCTGGTCCAGTGGCAGGAATTGCGGCAGATCGGCCATGGGTGCGCGGGCGATCAAGGCCATTTCCTCGACCTGAAAGCCCTCCCGCAAACGGGTGATAACGGTATTCAGGGTCGTAGTACAATCGGGCGTCTGCAGCAGTTCGGTGGCTAGATCGGAGAGGTGCAGGCCGAGTGCGGCATTCTGTTGGGCGGCACCCAGCAGTGCGGTGATGCGTTGGTGCAGCCGGGCGTTTTCCTCGCGCAGTACCTGTGCCTGCCGCTCCAGCAGCGAGGAGGCCGAACCGCGTCCGACATGGGGCAGGGTCAGGGTGTGGAGCAGGTCTTCCTGGTCCCACAAAAATTGTGGATGCTGACGGAGATAAGCCAGGACCTGATCCGCCCGGTCATCCGTTTCGGGGGCTGTGGTCACTCAATCATCCTCCCAATGGGTTTCATTGTAGCGTTCAGCGGCGCTATGCACCTCCAGCGCGGCGATCAGGCGTGCCAGCATCTCACCCTCCTGATCATTGAGCTTGTGCAGAAACGCTAACGCGGCTGCATCGCTGTTCAAGCCCCTGGCAATGGCCTGCAATATCGTGTCCTGCATGATGTTTCTCCCTTCGCTGCCTATGATTCAGTGATTCAGTCTGACAAGGGCCAAACCCCGTCAAAAACCACTTGCGCCGGGCCAGTCATCAGGACCGGTTGCCCAAGGCCCGCCCATTCGATCTGTAAGGTGCCACCCGGCAGAGTCACCGCCACCGCATGATCCAGCTCGTCCCAGCGGATACCGGCGACTACCGCCGCGCAGGCGTTGCTGCCACAGGCCAGAGTCTCCCCGGCACCGCGCTCCCAGACCCGCAGTTGAATATGGCCCCGGTCACGGACTTCCATGAAACCCACATTGCAGCGCTGGGGAAAGTCCGGGTGTGTTTCAATACGGGGACCCAGGATGGTTACCCGTGCATCGGCCACGTTGGATACGCGCAACACCGCGTGGGGATTGCCCATGCCGACGGCGGCGATGCGCAGAGTGTCGTCCCCTACGGACAGCAGGTATTCGGGCGCTTCTTCATCGTTGCGGAAAGGTACATCAGCCGGGGCGAGTTGCGGGATACCCATGTTGAC
>DAIAVG010000104.1 GCA_027445725.1 Acidithiobacillus sp. | reverse complement strand
TCTAGTCAGGCGTTTAGGATGGATATATATTGCCTTAAGGTTACATATGCGCGGCCTCTGCAAAGCTGAGGCTAAGGTGTGGCCTCTTGGACCGGAGGGTTTTATGCGATCAACGAATCAACACTCATACCTCCAAAACAACTGGGGTGCACCACCGTTTGGAGACAAGACAAGGAATGCGCGCACGAAGCCGTTTGTCATTATCGTGGACGACCAGTCCACCGGTCGCAAGATCCTGGAAAGGCTGGTGCTCGACATTACACCGGAACTGTTGGTGGAAAGCTTCACCGATCCCCAGAAGGCCTTGGAGCGGGTACGCGACCAGACACCGGACCTCATCCTTGCAGACTACAAAATGCCAATCATGGACGGGTTGGAGTTTACCAAGCGTGTCCGCGCCATTCCTGGCTGCGGCGATGTGCCGCTGGTGATTGTCACTGTAGTCCAGGATGTCCAGGTCCGCTACAAAGCACTGGCGGCTGGAGCTACGGATTTTCTTACCCGACCGGTAGACCAGTATGAGTGTCAAGCGCGTTGTCGTAATCTGCTAGCCTTACGAAAGCAGCAGCAGATCGTCAAAGATCGGGCGAAGTGGCTGGAAGATCAGGTAGGGTTGGCGACGGAGCTAGTTCGAGGAAGGGAGCGGCAAACGCTCCTTATTTTGGCTCGGGCCGGTGAATTCCGCGATCATGATACCGGCAACCATGTCATGCGCATGGCCAAGTATGCCCGCGTGATGTCCGAGAAGCTTGGCTTCGCTGAAGTGGACTGTGATGAAATTGAGTTGGCCGCCCCGCTGCATGACATTGGCAAAATAGGCATACCTGACTCAATCCTCCTGAAGCCCGGAAAACTCACGGAGGGTGAACTCCAGATAATGCAGGCGCACCCGCTCATCGGCCACGAAATATTGAGCGGCAGCCAATCCCGTTTTATCGAGCTCGGGGCAGCAATTGCTTTGGGTCATCATGAAAAATTCGACGGTAGCGGCTATCCCAAGCGGCTGCTGGGAGCGGATATCCCGCTCCCAGCGCGCATCGTTGCTGTGGCAGACGTGTATGATGCCCTGACTTCCGCCCGCCCGTACAAGGCCGCTTGGTCATTCGAGGAGGCCATTGCCTATATCAGAGATCAGTCTGGCCAGCACTTTGATCCCCTCTGTGTGCAGGCGTTTCTCGACCAGATCGACGAAATCATTGCGATCGGGCAGCGGTTACGCGATCTCTCACCCCAGGAAAACACCGGTTCATTGCCCGCCGATGCGGGCATGTGAAGCTGGCGCAACCCCCTGGCCGCAACGGTAGATCCAGCAATGGCTGACCCTCAGGTGTCTGAGTCAGACGATCCAGGTGCTCCGCACGTGGGCCTCTTCCGCGCCCTCTCAAACAGACTATCCCGACGGACCGATAGCGAGCATGAGCAGGCGATTGTGAGGATGGTGATCGGCCTTCTGGTCTATGCCTATATGTTTTCCTATCCGTATACCAGTTGGTTTAAAACCTCTGCGGCTCTTTCTATCGTTCGGATTTCGGCCGCCATTTTTATCACCTTTTCAATAACTTTGTTTATTTCCGTCATCATCTGGCCGGGCAGATCTCCTTCACGGCGTATCTTGGGCATGGTTGTAGACCTCGGCACACTATCTTTTCTGATCTCTCAGAGTGCCAGCGAAACGGCGGTTCCGCTGCTCGGAATCTATCTTTGGGTCACCATGGGGAATGGCTTCCGATACGGTCTCAACTATTTGTTTCTTGCTACCATTATGAGTGTTACCGGCTTCACTGCCGTGCTGTTCACCAGCAATTTCTGGTCTTCCCATTTCACATTCTGGGTGGGTGGGTTAATCATGTTGGCCGCCCTCCCCACGTATATGGCTGCCCTGCTGACCAAACTAAATGCCGCCACCGACCGCGCAAACGAGGCCAATAGGGCCAAGTCTCAGTTTCTGGCCAAGATGAGCCACGAGCTACGCACCCCCTTGAACGGCGTCATCGGAATGAGTGATCTCCTCTTGGAGACCCGGTTGGACGAGGAACAAATAGGGCTCGCCCGCACCATTCAGGCATCGGCGCACACTCTGCTGGAATTAATTGAGGATATCCTCGATATTTCTAAAATCGAAGCGGGTCATCTCATTATTGAGCAGATCGATTTTGATTTGCATACCCTGGTGAATCAGACGCTCAATACGCTAATGACTGCAGCCAACAAAAAGGGGCTGGATCTGACCAGCCACTTTGTACCAGAGACGCCTTTCCTGCTACGCGGCGATCCAGGTCATTTGCGCCAAGTTCTGATCAACCTCACCGGCAACGCCGTCAAGTTTACGGATAAAGGTCGTGTGGAGGTGCGCATCCGCCCCCTTTCCGTCACAACTGATAACGCTCGGCTCCGCTTCGAGATCACCGATACGGGTCCCGGCATTCCAGAGGACGCGCAGAGGGGCATCTTCGAGCCCTTCATACAGGCGAATGCCTCCATCCAACGCCTTTATGGCGGCACAGGCCTGGGCACAGCCATCGCCAGGGAACTGGTCGAGAAGATGGGTGGTTGCATCGGTTTCCACAATATAGCTGGCTCAGGTTCCACCTTCTGGTTCGAATTACCTTTCGTGGTCTGCGCTACCGTCCAGCTTCATGATACCACCGACACATGTTCCCTGACCGATACCCGTGTGCTGATCGTCGCTGGTGGCGCGCTAGCCGGGCACCTCCAGGATGCCCTCACAGCATGGAACCTGAAGAGCGATCTGGTGAGTGGCTCCGCACGGGCCTTCTCGCGGCTCGTTGAGGCCCACGAGCAGGGCATGCCTTACCGAGTGGCCCTGGTGGAGCGGAGCCAACTGGAGTTGGCGGCTGATCAATTCGCAGTCGCAGTGCGGGCGGAGCCTCTCCTGCAGCAGACATCCCTGGTGCTGATCGAGGAGGGATCTGGGCAAGAAGACGAGCGCTTCCTGCACGCCGGATATTCATCCGTTCTACATACCCCCCTCGACAGAACACTGCTCTTTAATGCGCTGCATGCTGCCAGATCTGAGCATGACATGCCCGAGAACGTGGTTCCGCTGCTGGAGTACTACCAGCAGCGTAGCAGCGCCCGATCCCTGAACTTCCTCGTTGCGGAGGACAGTCTGGTGAACCAGAAAGTAATTCAGGGGATACTCAAGCATGCCGGGCACGGTATGCGTCTGGCGACCGATGGCGAGGAGGCGCTAGATATCCTGGCACAGGAGGGTCCTTCTTTTGACATGTTGATTCTGGACATGAACATGCCCAGAATCAACGGACTGGACGTCTTGAAGTCATACCGGTTCATGGAAACCGCAACACCCGCCCCAGTCATCATGCTAACGGCCGACGCAACCCGTGAATCCAAGGAGTCCTGCCGCCTCGCTGGAGCAAGCGCCTATCTCACCAAGCCGATTGACGCCAGGCATTTGCTCGATACTATTGCGCAGATCGTCGAAAACCGTCAGGAAGTCAGCAAAAACAATCTCGTGTATCCACCAGGGGCACAGGGAAGCACCCAGGTTATAGTAGATGAACAGACCTTATATGCCCTCCATCGGTTAGGGGGGGATGATTTCGTAGGCGAAGTAACGAAGGGTTTCATCCAGGATGGCCATCATCTCGTAGCCGAGATCCAAAAATCGGTGGCGCAACGGGACTACCCATACTTTCAGGATATGGTACACGCGCTCAAGGGCAGCGCCGGACAACTCGGATGTACGCTCCTCGCGCTGGCTTGCAGTGAGGCCGAGAGATTGAAGCCTTATGACCTCGGGTCACCAAAGGCGGAATCCCTGGCGGCAAAGATCAGCAGTTCATTTGATAGCACCTGCATCGCGCTGACCACTTACCTCGATAGCCAGCGCGCCGCAACCTAATGTCTAAACGGTGATAAGCCCTGCTATGCCGCGCCTTGATGCTTTGCCGACTGCCTGGCCACAAGCCTCTCCATCATTCGCAGATCTCTTGCTCCAAGCTGCAACGCGGCATCGACCCAGATTTCTCCGACTTTTATCAACTCTTCGTAACTGATCGGGCTACACAGGTCCTTTACTTTGCGCAAGGCCCGATACCCATTTTTAGCTCGGTTTTCTTTCTGAATATAGTCATACACGGCGCGTTCCCCGTGGTTATCCTCAGCGAGGATATCGACCACCCCCATATCATACAACTCCTCGGCGGTATAAATCCTTCCGCTCAGAATCATGCGTTCGGCACTGGCAACACCGACCTTGCGGGACAAAAGACTATATGCCCCCATGCCAGGAAATAGATTGAAGAGTATCTCCGGCATGCCCATTTTGGCGCTACGCTCAGCTATCAATACATTGCTAGATAAGGCACTCTCGAACCCGCCCCCCAACGCATCCCCCTGGACCAGAGAAATGGTGGTAATCTCCTGATTCAGATGACAAATATTAGCATGCAAAGCCTCTATGCAGGAGGTGGTATAGCGTATGAGCCCGTTTCGATCTTTCAATTGGATGAGCGTCCTGAATAAATTCAGGTCTCCCCCCAAATTAAAAACACCGGGAACATCTGAGGCCAATGCAATATAGTATATCTTACGATCTTCAGATGATCTATTTTGGGAAATTACTGTTCCATGAAAATGACGAATCTCATTCAACAATAACGGGGTAAAACAAGGGCGAGGAGAAGCGTGCATAAAATACCACATCAACTGATACTTTTCATCATAAAAGGTGCCAAGTTGGTTGTAAGAGGATGGTTTGTATTCGGCTAACTGCGCAGAGGGTTGGAGCATGCTGTTCATCAGGTTCTCCTATGAAACGTTGAATGACATTGAGATGGAGGAAGGAAGGGCGACGCCCCCAATCAATTTCGCCAAAATGGAAACAATTATCAAGAGCGGACAAGATAATTGTCGCTGAGCACAAGTAACCCCCAAAGCCGGACTCCAGCCCAGATTCCCGGTATAACTCGCCGGATGAAATCGATAAAAACGTTCAGCCAAAGCCTTGCGGAGATCCGGGTTCGCCCGGTCGAACACAGCGAGGAAGCCCGCTATCAGTCCCTGATGGCGGAGCATCATTATCTGGGTGCGCTACCCAAGATTGGCGAGACGCTGTGGTACGTCGCCACCTGGCAGGATCAGTGGGTGGAGGCACTGATCAATATGTCCGGGGCCGCATTAAAATGCGGTGTACGCGATCGCTGGATCGGCTGGGACTTCCGTTCCCAGTACGGGCGGCTCAACCTGATCGCCAACAACAGTCGTTTTCTGATTTTGCCTGACTGGCATCGCCCCAATGTTGGGTCGCGAGTCTTGTCACTGGTCGAACGCCGCATCACTGATGACTGGCAGGCCCGCTTCGGGCATCTCTTGTTCCTGCTGGAAACTTTTGTCGATCCCCGTTGTTTTTATGGGGGTGTGTACCGGGCCGCCAACTGGATGGAGCTGGGATTGACTCAAGGCTATCGACGCACCCACCAAGGCTACAGCG
>DAIAVG010000103.1 GCA_027445725.1 Acidithiobacillus sp. | reverse complement strand
TGTTTTCCCGCGCCAGGGTTTCAAACATGGTGGCGGCGATGCCGGCATGGGAGCGCATCCCGACGCCCACCACGGAAACCTTGACGATATGGGTGTCGCCCCGCACGTCCTCGGCGCCGAGTACCTGCGCCACGCCCTGGAGAATATCGCGGGACTTGGCGAAATCATTGCGGTCCACCGTGAAGGTGAAGTCGGTCTTGCCCGCCTCCGAGACGTTCTGGAGAATCACGTCCACATTGATATTGGCCGCAGAAATCGGACCCAGAATGGCATAGGCGATGCCCGGATGGTCGGGCACGCCGACGACGGTGATTTTCGCCTCATTGCGGGAGAAGGCGATGCCGGAGACGCGGGGAGCTTCCACAGAATTTTCCTCATTGGTGACCAGGGTGCCGGGACCATCCTGAAAAGACGACAAGACCCGCACGGGAACATGGTACTTCATGGCGAATTCGACGGAGCGGGTTTGCAGGACCTTGGCACCGAGGCTGGCCATTTCCAGCATTTCTTCAAAGGTGATGCGATCCAGACGGCGCGCCCGGGATTCCACCCGTGGGTCGGTGGTGTAAATGCCGTCCACGTCCGTGAAAATATCGCACTCATCGGCATGCAGCGCCGCCGCCAGGGCCACGGCGGTGGTATCCGAACCACCGCGACCCAGGGTGGTGATATTGCCATGCGGATCGACCCCCTGAAAGCCCGCCACGACCACAATCTTGCCGGCATCCAGTGCCGCCCGGATCTTGTGATCGTCAATATGCTCGATGCGTGCCCGGTTATGGGCTGAATCGGTCATGATGGCGACCTGCCCGCCGGTGAACGAAATGGCGGGTTGACCGATGCTCTCCAGAGCCATGCTCAGCAGCGCAATGGTCACTTGCTCGCCGGTGCTGAGCAGGGTGTCCAGTTCGCGCTCGGCCGGGGCATCGGCCAGGGCGCGCGCCAGTTGCAGGAGGCGGTCCGTCTCGCCCGACATGGCGGAAACCACCACCACCACCTGATGACCGGCGCGATGACTGGCCGTGACCCGTTCCGCGACGGCCCGGATGCGTTCCACGCTGCCCACGGAAGTACCGCCAAATTTCTGTACGATGAGTGCCATTTTCAGTGATTGTATGAAAAATTAAGGGCAAATGATAAATCGTTGCGGCGGGGTCTGTACAGGACGAACTGCGGACGCCCTTTGCGGCGCGGCGCCCGCCCGGCTTCAACGCTGCAGGAAGCGCATTTTCAGCATGAACCCCACAGAAGAAGCGTGCAGGGGGAGGATTCGGCCCTGTACCGCCGCGCCCGTCGTGAGCTCAACGATCGGCTACGGAGTCTGGCGCCGGTGCGGCTTTGGGCTTTTTGAGCAGGGAATACACAGGGCAGTAACCGATCACGCCGGTGGCGATGAGGAGCAATCCGGAAAAGGTCCATTCCTTGTAGGGGAAGGGATTGACGAAATAAACCAGAAAAATGATGGCGCCGAAGTAAATACGCAGCCAGCGCTCGGTAGTGTTCATGTTTTTGACGACTTTCATGGTCCTGCGCCTCCGCAAATCAGAGAACCACATGCGGATTAAACTATAGGTCTGATCGGGGTGCCCCGCAACAACATCCCGAATTCCGCGATGGATATTAGTGCCTGGCGCACAGCCTCTAATACCCTGCTTCACTCTGGTGTCTGAAGGCCACCACCGTGACTGCATCTCACCTCGGCAGCAGCGTGTCCACCTTGTGTTGGACGATGCGGTCCCCATGCGCAGCGGCTTCTGAGAGCCACTTCAGGCCCAGTGCAATGTGCAATGCCGCGTGCGTATCTCCCTGGGCGGACATCATTTGGAATCGACGCTCGACATCCCACCGCCATACCCTGCTGCAGCAGCGCGGCGCACCCATTGCGGCCATCGACATGGAGCTCAATGTGGTACGCAGCGAGTTGCATGCGCTCTATGAAACCGGACGGCTGCAGCCGTCGCACGGTGCGGCCCCTACACTGCAGATCGCCTGAGCCAGAAGGTTCCGCACGCGGCCCAGCACCAGATTCCCCGTGTCCCCGCCGGAGCGTGTCGCAATGTGAATGCGAGGGCGTTGCACACTTTGCTCCTTGCCGATCCCCCGGCGTACCACTGGGTTATCTTTATCTGCGGCGTTCTCTACAGGCCCTATCGGCTGCTTGACGTCAAAGGTCGAACCAGTTATACGCTTTCCGATGTACGCAGATGCGTCACGGACGAAGCACACCCTGATCATTTTTTGGGACTTTGGCCGGATCATTGCCAGAACAAACCCGGAGAGACGTTGCCGGACACGGCAGGCAAGGGCAGAGGACAGCGGTTGACCAAGGCTTTGCCCGGGACCTTTTGCGGGCAACTGAGGCGGTAGGCCAGGATGGGCACGGGAATGGCCTCGGCGGCTCTGCAGCGGGCGGCGTCGGCACCGCCGCAGTCCACATTGAAGCCGAGGATGCTCGCCGCCGCCCAGGCGCGGAGAGCGGGCAGGTTTTGGGCAAGGGCCTGGGGATCGCGCACGAAGAGGGTGATGCGGGCGTTCGCATCCAGCTCCGGCAGGGTCTTGTCCTTGGGCAGGCCGAGATAAATGCCATCCACCGCGCCCAGCAACTGTACGGCACCCTGGTGGTTGACCACGACCAGGGACTGGACGGTAGCATTGTGCGGCTGGAAGCCCCAGACGAGGGTGTTGCCGTTAGGTAGCGCCATGTGAGGGAGCGGATAAATATCCATGCCCCGCTGAATGCGCTGCAGGAGCGGCGCCGACTTGTGGCCGGGGTTTTGGAAGATCGCCCCGCCCGCAAAACGCTGCAAAGCGGCTGCTTCCAGTGGGGCTTGCTGGTGTTCCTCGATGTCGCGTAACGCAAAACTACGTTTGGTCATGGTTTCGAGGACGCAGTCACCATCACTGCCGCAGGCTTCGAGTTTCTTTTCGAAGACCTTTTGGCTTTCCAGCAGGTGGGTGCATTCGGGGGTGCCCACGCCGGCCGCGCGGAGCGCTTGCTTATAGCCATGCATTAACGAACTGTCCAACAACAGGAGGTTGTCGGTCCAATGCTTTGGCTTATAGTGACAAATGGCCTTTTGCAGGGGGGTCTGTGGGTGACTGCAGGTAGGGGCAAACGCGTCGGGGATCTTTGTGGTGATCGCCGGGCAATTGAGAAGAGCATCCGCAGCGCAGGCATTGAGGCTGACGCCTAGGGCTGCACAGAAGCCGATACCGAGAAGTATGCGTCGTGTCATTTGGTGATCTCCTGATTTGAAGTGAACGTGGAAAACTCAGGCCCAGCGTGGACGCCGTGGGTTTCCCCACCACGCCGAGCGATTGATGGCGGCAGAGGGCTTGGGTGTGCAGGGATCCCCTTGTTTCGGTAGAGAGTTATTGTTGATCGCATCGGTCAACATCTTTGCGCGCCGCAGGAAGCGGTCCTCAAACTTTGTCCACTTCGCCGCTGCCGAGAGTCGTCTGAACTCTTCTGCCGCTTTTTGCCATTCTCCCCGATAGTAATACTGGGCGACGCTCTGAATATAGGCATGGTATTTCATATCGGTGAGTGTGGTCTGCACGGTGGCCGGTAATGACCAGAAATTCATTTTCGGTTTGGAGTTTTTATTGAAAAGCGCCGCTGTATCTTCGGCATATCCATGTTTGACCGCTGAAGAAATAAAGTCTGCTTCTGCTGTGGTTAATGTTGGGTATTCCCCTCTTTTTTTATAATATTCATTGAGTGCAGCGACGGATGCATCTTTTCGCAATCCAATAAAAGGATTGATACGATTCATTAAAGATCCAATGTCTACATCTGCTGGCTTGCCATATTTTTGTGCTTCAATGTTCATATAATGTTTTAGGCTATCTACTGTTTGTTGTCCAAGGTCCACGCCCTGGCCGACGGTGACCCCGCTGGAAGCTATGGCTTTTTGTATTGGATCGCCATTTTTATCTCTTTTGAATTTTGGCCCTAAATTCTTACCTGTTTTGACGTTGGTGCTGAAAGCTCCGGGCACGTAGAAATCAAGCATCGCACCCTCGTTCTTTTTTATAAAATCATAGTCCACCCGATCATCGGAAGCACAAGCTGCGGTCGGTTCTTTTGGTTTCTGACCTTGATGATCAATTGCAGTCTGTGTGGTCGTCTTTTTAGGCACTGGCTGAGAAGACGCCTGATAAATGGGGCTATCATCTCGCGGATAACAGACCTTCCTCTGCAGAACCTCGAGGCGTTCCTCGTAGGCCGCTTTGACACAGGCGGCGTCTGCACCGCAGGCATTCCTCCTTTGGAGCCATTTCTGTTGTGCCGTCTTGGTCTCGGTGACGAGGTAGGTGTAGTGGCCCGTGTCGGAGAACACCGTGATGAATTTGTTGTAAACAACCGTAAGATCGCGATCCAGGAGGAGAAGTTTTTTGTCTCCACAAATGGCTTGCTCGTTAAAGCTTGATACCTTGGTACAATCAATAGCTTCAGCATCGCCGGGGAGTATGGCGCATATAGTCATCACCAGGACGCCCAACGGCATTGTGGCGAATAATTGGGGGTGGTGCCGCATCTTTCTGGTCTCCTGAATGCCTATGGACCGCGTTTTAATTTAATGCACACAAAATTCCGGATCTGGGGGCGGTGTGTAGTCGCCAATGTCAGGAGTCGGTAAGGGTTTAAGCGAATCGACGTCCTCCATGGGTCCTGGGAAGTTGCCATTTCTATTCTGCCCTTGCTCCACCGTCGCCTTGCTCGGCAACCCCTCCTCCAGCACAGGACTTTGCATCCGCATTACTGCCTCGACCTGCATGGGAATCCCCCAGCGGGTTTTGCCATCAACTTCTGTCAACGGACTCAGGCGGACGCCAAAAAGGCTGGGTAGGCCTACATTCCCCAGTCCCTTATCCATCTGGTAGATGCCCCGACCAATCTGATCGATGAAGGGCACGATGAGCGGTTGAACAGCCGTGATCTGCACCTTCAGGAGGGTCGCGTCCTGCACGGACAGATGGCTGCCACTTCCCACGCTGGTACGGCGATAGCCGAGATGGTCCACCGGTATCGCCCTGACCCAGGCGCCTGACGCATCGCGAGTCTGCTCGGCAAAATCATCAAAGGCCTCGCGGGTGGGGCTGAGCACCCGGATAGTGGCCTGTCCCGCCGCGACTTTGGCGGTAGCGTAGCCTTGAGCAAGGGCGGACAGGTTCTGGCCGTGGGTATAGAGCGGTGTCAACCCGCGGGCCAGGGCATCGCGCATGGCCTCGACACTGGCCCCGTGTAAAGTCCCCGCCCGTACCGCCTCCTGGGTGGCGACTTCCAGTTGGGCGCGGGCTTGATAGAGCAATGCTGCCTGAAAGGTGCCGAGCAGGGCCAGCAGCAAGGCGGGTGCGGCTATGGCGAATTCCACCGCGCTGGCACCAGCCTCCTGGCGGGCTGCCGCGTCCGGTAAGCCGCACCGCGGCCTGCGTGCCATCTGCTTTGTCCCAGTGCTGACTCTACGCTCCATGATG
>DAIAVG010000102.1 GCA_027445725.1 Acidithiobacillus sp. | reverse complement strand
ATATATACCCATTTATATTAATTAGACAACCCAACCTGTGACAACCAAAAACCATTCCCGCCGCCACTTCCTGGGGCCTGGTTTCTGAGGTGAAGCCGGCGTTCAGCGGCGCGATGGCCCTCATCGCCCTGCAACAGCAGGGTTAGGTCGGCAGCGCCTGGGAGGCGCCACCAAATGCCTGGCGACGATGCTGCAGCGCGGGCAGATTACTGCGGCAGCGCCGCAAAAATTCCATGTCAACCTGGGCCAGCGCGACTCCTTCACCCAGGTCCATGCGGGCCAGCACCTGACCCCAGGGATCAATAATCATACTACCGCCGAAGGTCTGGCGGCCGTTCTGGTGCAAACCACCCTGATCAGCGGCGAGCACATAGGCCTGGTTCTCGATGGCACGGGTCCGCAACAAACACTCCCAGTGCGCGGCACCCGTCTGTTGGGTAAAGGCGCTGGGGACGACCAGTAATTCAGCCCCCGCGTAACTGCGGTACAACTCCGGGAAACGCAGGTCATAGCAGATAGAGAGGCCAAGCTGGCCCCAGGGCGTGGTCACGGCCACCGGGGTGCTACCGGGGGCAATGGTGCGGGACTCGCGGTAACTTTCGCCGCCCGCCAGATCGACGTCAAAGAGGTGTATCTTGTCATAACGCGCCTGGCGTTGGCCGGCGGGGTCGAAGGCCAGGCAGGCGGCATAGCAGCGTCCGTCAGGAGCGGCCAGGGGGATACTGCCCCCTATCAACCACAGGCCAAAGCGCTGCGCCTGCGCTGCCAGCCAGGACTGGATCGGGCCATCGCCATCCATCTCCATAATGGCCAGCTTGGCTTTTTCGTCACGCCCCATGAGGGCAAAATTTTCGGGCAAGAGCGCCAGTTGCGCACCTCCCGCAGCCGCCTGCGCCAGCAGAGACCCGGCATGGGCGAGGTTATCCGCCAGCACGTCCGAAGACACCATCTGCACTACGGCAACCTGAGCATTCATCGTTTTAGCTCCCTCCGGCCTTGGCCGGTGCATGCACCGGACGCACCACCGGACGCTCCCAGGGTCCGTCCACCTGATAACGCCATTCTAGCACCTTGCCCGATTTCCCAAAGATGGCGGGACCGAGTATGGGGAAATGCCCGAGGAGCAAGTCAAAACTCTGCAAGGGATAAACCTGCAACCCCATACTCACGGTTCGGTGCGTCAAGTCGACAGCGCCAATCCCCTTCATTTCGAGCGCGCTGGATTCGAGGAGCAGATTGCGGGTATGGGCGACACCATCCTGCACCTGGAAGTCGGCAAAAAGCTTGGAAAAGAACAAGCCGCCGCCGAAGAGCGGGCGATAATCAAAGGTGAGAACGTCTTCAAACAACGTCGTAGGATTCAGAAAGATGAGCCAGGAAATATCCGTACCCAGCTTTCTGAGACGACCATTCCACAGCTTTGATTGTATGTTTCCGCTGAGATGCGCTGCAGTGAAATCCCAGGGCGCACCGGGCCAGGACAGTTTTCCCGCATAATCGGCGCGGCCGTAGTCCAGGGTATCCATACCGATGTCCTGCAGAACAGGCGCAATATTGTTGCTGCGGATATTTCCCTGAAAGGTCGACTGACCCGCTCCGGCACCCTGCCACGACCCTTTAAAATCCCATTGACTGCCTGCCCAGTCGCCTTTGAGCATGGAAATGTTCCAGCCGGTCGCCGATCGCCCGGCATCCAGCAGCACGTCATGCACCTTGTGGCCATGCCAATCGAGTTGCGCGATATGGGTATGCAGTGTCAGCGGGCTGCCCGCGGCCCCTTGCAGTGATTGCGAAAGGACGGAAGCGGAGGATGTTGCGGATACTGGTGCAGCAACGCTTAATTTCTGTATGTCCAGACGGAGTTGGGCAGGAACCGTGGGCTGCGGCGCGCGCGCATACTGTAAGACACCGGCCAACTGGGGGCTGGCACATTGCAGATGCAGCTTCTCCGCCGCCACCTGGCCGCGCATCTGCACATCCGGCCAATCCTGCTGCAAAAAACGCAGGTGCCGCCAATACAGGTCAAAGCGAATTCCCGGCCACGTCTCACGGTCTTCTTCACCTCTCAGCATGCTCAGCCACGGCCCTACGGAAAGGCTATCGCCACTGCCCTGAAGGGAAAACCCAGTACTGGGCAGTGGTGGAGGGATTTCTCCACCCAAACGTGCGGCGCCAGCCTCCCATCGCCAGACGGATTCCTCCCGTTGCCACGCCAGGACGGCAGACCCCACGGGTAGCTTGAAATTGACTTGCAAACGGTGAGCCACATTCCCATGACCTTGCACGGCCAGGCTTCCACCCTTGCCTGATGCCCAATTCAAGGGCGCAGGTAAGGCACTACGACTTTGGCGCAGGTCGGCATCGCCCTTAAAATGCAGCTCGTTGTTCAACAGCGTACCGCTACCCTGATACGGGACGGCGCCACTGAAAGCCGTGCGCCAGCGCTCCGGCATCGGTAGATCAGCCGCTTGAAGCTCACCCTGCAGCGAAAAACGCAGGTGCGGCGAGGTCTCCAGTTGACTGGCCTGCAAGCTCGCCTGCACGGGACCGCCGGCAAAAACACCTTTCAGCTCGCCAATCTGGATCTTATCCCGCTGAAAATAAACCGGCCCCTGCATACTTGTAGCCTGCCAGCCGCCCCATCCGACTCCCGCGTGACGGAGATCGATCCGGCCATCTACCTGGCTCTTCTCAGCCCCGAAAGGGACGCTGAGGGCCAATTGTAATTGGCCCTGCCCCGTCAGGCGCAGGGGCATATTCGCCACGGCCTTGCCCTCCAGTACCGGCGTTTCCCGCAAAAAAGGCAGCAATTTATCCAGCGGGATCGGTGCCTTCAAAGTAACCTGCAGCGGCGAGGTATGCGGTGCGAAGAGATGGTTGAGAGCGACGCTGGCGGAAGTCACTGGCACCCCGAAAATGTCACCCCGATGACTCTGGACGGAAAGGCGATCTCCCGCCCAGAGGAGTTGCGCATTCACTTGCGTCGCTATTGGCCAGCGCGGGGCATAGTGCAGGGTCACATGGCGAAAGTTCGCCCGCAGCGAAAAATGCTCGCCCGGCGCCTGGCGTGGCAGGTGATCCCATGGTCCCTGCCATTGCAGTTCTGCATGCTGCAAGGATCCCGCCTGAAAGGCCTGAAGTAACCACCGGCGCAGGGCAGGGCTAATATCGCTCTGCGGTACGAAATCCGCCATCGCCGTCACCGGCATGTCGTCAAGCTGAGCCTTCAGACGCAGTTGCTGGCCCTGCACCGCCAGGCTGGCGTGCAGGTGACCTGGCCCTTGAAGCACGATCGGATTGGCTTGAATCGACCAGTCGGTACCCGCCTTCCGGGCGACAACCCGTGCCGATACTTCTTGCAGGTGCAACGGCGCTGCAAAGCGTTGCGGCCAGTCCAGGGTGAACTGCCGGCTCGCCAGATGAAATTGCAGGGCTTCCGGGTGAAGGACGATGTCGCCGCTAAGGCCCTGCACGCCAAACCAGTCTCCATGAGGCGAAACACCGATGCCATGAAGTCCTGCCTGAAGCTCCCAGGTGGCGGACTGGTGTCCCACGCTGTGCGAGCGGAAGCGCAGGTCGCGCAAGCTGCCCTGCCACTGTTGCCGAGGTATCCAACGGAGCTGCACGGGGAGGGCCATCTCCGGTACGTTCTGGAGGAGTACGGCAGGAAGCAGCGGCGCTTCTACCTGCCATTGCAGGCGATGGCGCCAGTTGAGCCCCAAGCGCGCTGCCAAGGGTTGTGCAGCAAGCCCCGTCAAATCCGCAAGCTGCAATGTCCCCGTGGAACCCGTTCCATTCCAGCCCAGACGGCCATGGATTTGCGCCCATTGCTTACCGTCCACCCCGGCGTCATCCACGGCAAACTGCCCGGTAGCTGTGCGCGGCAAGCCATAACGCCATTGCAGGCGCCCGCCGCCGCTCACGCTGCCGCGCAACACCGGCAAGTGCGGATCCGCGAGATGAAACCAAGGCAGCGGCAACGATTGCAACACCCAGTTACCGCTGCCAGAGGAGCGCCCCGGACGGGTAAAGACGCCGCGCGCCGCTCCCGAGTAGCGCAACAGACCTTGAGGTGACCAGCGCACCTGCACCTGCACCTGCGGACGCAAGCCACCGCTGCTCTGCCACTGTACATGCAGCGGAATGGGGGCGGCCTGTGGCTGGGATCGCCATTGTACGGTCAGGTGCTGTACATCCACATGCGCCCAGTCCATATCCAGTGACAATAGCGATCCGCCATGTCCTAGCGACTGCCCGGCCACCTGCCAGTCACCGTCCGCCGTCTGAACGACGGACACCTCGCCGGCCGCGGCGCGGAAATCCTGCGCGACCATATCCCCCCAGAGCAGCGGCAGGGCAAAAAGGCGCAGATGCACCCCGCGCAGGGCCAGTTCGGGCTGTGCGGATGGGCCCACCCGCAACGCGGCCAATTCCAGCAACGGCCCCCAGTTCCAGCCCAGGTGCATCCCTCGCACCTGCACCGGAGCACCCAAAGCCCGCGACAAGGATTGGGAAACATAGGGACGCAACGAATCCAGACGGGGAATCAGCAGGAGATAGAAAGCCGCCGCCAGCAACACCAGCACTGTCGGCACGATGGCCAGCAGCCAACCGCCAACCCGGCGGACACCGGCAAAGGTTAGGCGCAAACGCGGCAAGGCACGCCTCTCCTGAAAACCCGTAACATCAGCCAATCCGTCCGGTCAACGCCGGTAAACGCCGTGAGGTAATGAATGTGCTCCCTGCTACGATTCTCTCTGCGGACTGTGTTACCACATAGCACCGCGTAACGCTGCAACGGTACCGCACAAAATCCTAGCACAAGAAGCGCCACAGAGCCCCATGCGGACCCGAAAACCGGGATAAGTTACACTGCCCATACACACGATGCGGAACACCACCGGAAGGAGCACGCATGGCGGCACCTGAGTTACCCGTGGAGATCATCCACGCCATTAACCTGTTACCCCTGGAAGCGGAGGCAATCACCGGGACACTCGCCGCCACTTGGGCTACCTTCGCTGCTGAGGAACAGGCTGAGCTCCGCCGCCTTGGACCTTCTTTTGCTGCACATTGGGTGCATATCGCTTGTGTCAGCCCCTTTGCGCGCCAACTGCTCCTACGCCATCCCCACTGGTTGCTGCGCCTCGCACGGGGCAGGCACAGCGACCTTGCCGCCACCCACGGACTCACCAGCGACGTCTTCCTTGCCGATCTGCGCCAGTACCGCAATGCCCGTATGGTAGAAATCATCTGGCAGGATCGTCAGCCCGGCGAACATTATTCAGAAACCGTAGCCGCCCTCAGCGAACTGGCCGAAATCTGCCTGCAACACGCTTATGCTTATGGCGTGGCGATGCTGCGCCAGCGCCATGGCACCCCCCGCAGCAGCGACGGTCAGGAGGTGCCTTTCACCGTCCTCGGCATGGGCAAGCTGGGCGGACGCGAACTCAATCTCTCCTCCGACATCGACCTCATCTTCTGCTACGACGAAGGCGGCGAGACGGATGGCCCCAGCCCCCTCGACAACAGTGCATACTTCCAGCGCCTCGGTCGCTGGCTGATTCAGGCCCGCGATCAGCGCACG
>DAIAVG010000101.1 GCA_027445725.1 Acidithiobacillus sp. | reverse complement strand
AGATACAGCCGTTTTTCTGCCGCCAGAGCGACTTTATGATCATTGATCTCCCACGCCAGCACCGCGTAGAGGTGCCAGAAGTTCACATCACTCAGGGTAGCCTTTGGCTCGGCGGCCCGCATGGCCGCCACCGCTTCTGGAAATTGCCCTTTCATGGCGAGCAGTTGGGCTTCTTTCAGCGCGGTGCCCGGCATGGATCCATATATTCTGGTGGACTTTTGCAGTGCTGCAAGGCTTTGTTCAATATGACCCATTTGATAGGTCAGGTAGGCTTTTTGCTCAAGCAGAAAGTGGCTCTGACGGAAGCGCAAAGCGGCGTTGATATCGGCGACCGCTTTATCCGGCTGTCCCAGTTCGCCGTAGGCAATGATCAGTGATTTCCAGTTTGCATTGTTCAGGGTTCCGTTGCGCGCGGCCGGGGACAGCATCTCGACGATGACGTCCGGGCGCGCGAGGGAGGCAGCCATGGTCACGGTGGTGGCTTGTGCCGCCGTATCTCCGTGTATCGCCAGCCAGCGCCACTGACGAAGCTCCTCCTCGCGCTGGCCGAGCCAGGCCGCCACTTGAATGAGCCGTTCCCGCCAGTGGCGACTGTCGGGATTCTTATGCACCGCTGTCCATGCCACGCGATAGGCATTCCTAAGCTGGTGGCTTTGTAAGAAAGCCTGATAAGCGAGATTATAGAGTTTTGCATGATAGGCGCCGGGAAAGGGCTCCACGACAAGAGGGGGATGATACCAGGTCGGCGAGCTTCCTCCTGGAGCCAGATAAGAAAAACCCTTTCCGGTTTTGAGGCCTTGCTGCAGACCCGCAGCAAACGCGTCGGTATTCTCATTGCGCGCTTTGCGCGCCTGCAACCATCCTGCGGCATCTTTCGATAAGCTGCCCGGTGCATCCCACCAATCGGTGGCAAAGCCGAAGAGCGGCATAAGACCGCCGAGTAAGAGTGTGGCCACGCAATATATATTCAGCAGCTTCATGGGGATGCCATTCCGCCAGACAACGCGGAGAATAAGATATCCGCCGCGATCTTTGGTTCATCTGCCGCCATGGCCAGCGAGGCCATATGCAGAACGATGTTTTGTTCTTTGGCCAGTTGCGGTAATTGGCGTAATGTATTTTGACCCTGTTCTAACGCTACTTTGGCTCCAACTGCGCCTTCAATGAGCCTCAGTCCGTTTAGAAAAAATTTGCTTTGCAATGCGGGATCTTTCTCAGCGGGCGCCAGTGTGAGATAAATCATCCCGGCCTTCACTCCCTCCCCAGCGGTCGCTAGAGCGCTGGCGGCCTTTTGGCGAAAATAGAGGGCATTCTTAGGGTATGATCGCGCCGCCTCTTCCCAGGCACTTGCCGATAAGCGGAGATTGCCCAGCGCGGCAGCACGGGTTGCAATAGTCTGCCATTCCTGCGCCGTCCAGCCACCCAGAGAGACCATGCCCTGAGTATGTTGTTGAAGGGCTTTCCATGCCGCGGTCCGCGCCGCACTCCCTGTGGGCAGGCCCATGGTCTGTTCCCAATGTAGTTGCCAGGACAGCCAGCGCACCTCCCGGAAGGCGATGCTATGAGAATCTTTCAGCAGTGGTGCCAACTGTTCTTGAGCGGCGGCAAACTGGCCGCTGTCAGCGAGCATCTTTGCCGTCTGCAGTCGCGACGATAGGGCCACGGCAATATTTGCGTCTCTGCTTTCTTCCGGTCGCCAGCCATAATGGATGGCAACCGCCAAAGCAACGGCGCAGACCACTACGAAGAGCAGCAGCAATGGTAGCGGTCCAGTCAGCCGTGACGGTTGGGTACGGTTATGGTTTGCCACAGTGGACACGCAGGTTCGCATCTTGATCAGCCACGCTGATGTCCTCTCTGGCACTCGGTACGGTGGCCTTGCCATTGACGGTGGTGGTGCAGCCCTGGACGTTTTTAAGTTGCATCTGGATGGGGACATATCCTTTCAATTGCGCCGTGAAACCGCGACCCAGCGGATTAAACACAGCGATGGACGCGTTGGCACTCTGTATATAAGCCTGATCGTCCGTTCCTGGGGCCAGCGATATATATGCCGATCCCTGGCCATCCAAATGTACGTACCAATTACCATTAGGACTCTTGTTGTAACCTGCCACGCCAGAACTGGCGGCGATATTGGGTGTGCCCAGCGCTGGGGGCATACGCATCTCGCGCAGGGCATCGGCACCGCTGATCCAGAAGCCATCTGCTTGGCGCGCCACATGGATGGTGAAGAAATTGAGTGCGATGTGCGCATAGTTGTCGACATAAATCGGTGTAATGGGTTGCTGTAATACCCAGGCGTACACCTTATTGAGTGCTGCGAGGGAAGCCAGTTTGGTCGCGGTGTACCAGTGGGTGTAAATATCGATGGGTTTCAGCCGATGGGGCGTATTGGTCATCTCGAAGGTCTGGATAACGTTCTCATAGCCCCAGAATGGGCCAAGCCACTGGTTGGTGAAGTAATCTTCATTAGCGTCCGGCGCGAATATCTGCAGGTACGGCCCCCGGTGAATGCCAATAGGGGGTACTGCGGTAATGCTGGGGTTTTTTTTGCTGATGTAGCTAGGCTCACCATTGATATTCATCAGCCCAGCCTCATAAGCCAAGCCTACCACCCGGGCATCGGGCTCGCAGTCTCCAGACCATTGATCAATCACTACTGTTTTATCCGGTGGCGCCAGATGTTTGTCCATCCATTTTGCGGCGCCTACCGCTTCCATATAAGGGCTAAAATGATAGCTGGGTACGGGCAGATTGATGCCCGGATAGTCTTTACCGGCCTCCATAGCTGGCCAGTCGAAGGGATGGGACCACATGTGTGAGCCGATTTCGACATAGGGTAACTTGAATATCGCTCGAGCGACTTTAACCCCGAGCGGTGCCATCGCCGGGTAAAGCCCCCGGTCACCGGGTAGGAGATCGCCAACAATGACGGATCCGGTGAAAGGCAGCCTATAGCGCTCCAGGATCCTGTGCATATAGACTTCCCCCGCAATATGATAAGGGGGAAAGTCAGCACGACTCACAAAACCGTCGCCGTCAGTATGGGCCATGAATAAGCGCCGGCCACTTTCGGTAGTCGTGTCCGGGACCGGCATTTGCGGAAGCCGCAAAGCTTTGCGGTAGAGCGCGAAGGGGTCCACCAGCCAGCGGGTGTCGTGATTGGGCAGGGTTTCCAAAACGTAAGGCGCCAGAATGTAACCACCCCAAGGCGTAATGGCGGCGGCATCCTCGGTGGTACCATCGCCGGTGAGTGACAGCCATACTCGGCTGTCTGCGGGCGCCTGCAAACTTACAAAGCCACGGATGCGCGCCCGGATGGGCATTTCATAGCCAAAATGCGGAGATTGGTGTTGGACCTGTAAATTAACAGGCGGCGTGCCGCTGGGTGCTGCCATATCAAAGCTTCTGTACAGGGCATCATCACCACTGGCTGCGAAGTCCCCGACGAAAAGCACGGGAATCCCTGCGGCACGGCACTTTTCCAGCCATTGGCGATAAGCGCTGACATTTTTGACGGGATCGCCGTCACTCCAGACGATCACGCCCGCAAACTCACCGGCATGTGGCGCGGGGGGCAGCGGATCACCTAATGACCGCAGGTCGGGTATATAACCCAAATACTCCAGGGGCATGACACCGGAGCTAAAAGCGGAACTGTCCTCTACTTTTTGGTTGCTGCTGTAAAACATCAGGACATGGCGCGGCATGGGCTCGCGTAACCCGGCACCGACCGCGGTCAGCTTGCTGTTGGTGACATACGGGGTAAAGCCCAGATGTGCTATCTTTTGCGCGGCTGCCCACCAGTCGGCACGCTGTATCTTGGTTGGTAGATAGTCGATGACGATTACGGGGGTGCCAGCGGCTTTCACTATATCCAACTCTTTCAGGAGAGCTTCGCGGGTGTCTTGCTGCACCGCTTGATAGCGCTGGGTTGCCTGATCCCACTCGTTAAAGACTGATTCGGCCGCGACTGCGGCAATATCTTTCCTGATTTCCGGGAACACGGAGAAGCCGCGATTTGTGATGAGTTGCGCCGCAGGGTGCGCTGTTTTTAACGCTTTGATGAAAGCAATCAATCCCTGACGTTGTGCGGCCAGCGCTTCCGGAGTCTTGCTGACCAGTTCGTAAGAGTCCACAGTGTCAAGAAAAAAAGCGTGATAACCCTTTTGCCAAACAGGGTCGACCACGTTGTGGAGCAGGTAGGCACGGCAACTGGCGTCACCAAGATTGATGATTTCCCCACCCCAATTGGGATTCGTACCCATGCCACAACTGCTGGGAAGGTCGTGG
The DNA here is from genome assembly GCA_027445725.1 of Acidithiobacillus sp. Next base: position 1,354 of record DAIAVG010000101.1, on the reverse strand, counting down.
TAAGCATCGTCGCCGGGAACCGTTTCTCCGACGCTGATGTAAGCGAAAGGCGTCTGATGGCTATTGAACGTGTCGGGCAGCCGCTCAGGTCCGGGGTTGACAATCACCCAGTCGAAATCCTGAAAACCAGAAGGAAGCGGACCGCTGCCATAGTAAAAACCCACCGACGGACCTGCGAAAGCAGTGGCCATACCCAGCAATGTACCCAGTAGGATCAGGGCGGTACGCAAAAACCAAGGCATTTGTTTCTCCTCCCTGATCGCCATCAAGGTTCAGGCCGCTCCAAATTTTTCTTAATTCTGCTCGGGCGGGTGGGTACGTGCCATAGACAGGTTAACCACGCACCGCAACCCGTCACGTAGTTTGCTGATGCAACGGATGTTAGTCGATAATCAGGCGCTGCGCTACGTGTTCACCATCTAGTTAATGACAGCGTTGTCCGGTAATACAGCGCATTGTATCATCCATAGCTTATGTAAGGAATCATAACTACTGATTAGTGTTTATGATTTGTGGGCACTATAGTCACTCCATCGCTGCAGACGCAGCGATTGCGCCGGGGGCACCGGCGTCGGGCAACTGCATGGAGGTGGCATATGGCCGTCAAGACCTATAACGCGGGTGTGAAGGATTACCGGAACACCTATTGGGAACCGGATTACAACGTCAAGGATACCGATATCCTTGCGGTCTTCAAAATTACTCCCCAGGCGGGCGTGGATCGTGAGGAAGCCGCTGCTGCGGTTGCCGCCGAATCTTCCACCGGTACCTGGACCACGGTGTGGACCGATCTCCTCACCGATCTCGACTACTACAAGGGCCGTGCGTACAGGATCGAAGACGTTCCTGGCGATGATACCTGTTTCTATGCGTTCATCGCCTACCCCATCGACCTTTTCGAAGAAGGTTCCGTGGTCAACGTCTTCACCTCGCTGGTTGGTAACGTCTTCGGCTTCAAGGCGGTGCGGGCTCTGCGCCTGGAAGACGTCCGTTTCCCCATTGCCTACGTCAAGACCTGCGGTGGGCCACCCCACGGGATTCAGGTCGAACGCGACATCATGAACAAGTATGGTCGTCCATTGCTGGGCTGCACCATCAAGCCCAAGCTGGGTTTGTCGGCCAAGAACTATGGCCGCGCCTGCTATGAAGGTCTGCGTGGTGGACTCGACTTCACTAAAGACGACGAGAACGTCAACAGCCAGCCTTTCATGCGCTGGAGGCAGCGTTTCGACTTCGTCATGGAGGCCATCCAGAAGGCCGAGGCTGAGACCGGCGAGCGTAAGGGGCACTACCTGAATGTTACCGCCCCGACTCCGGAGGAAATGTACAAGCGTGCAGAGTACGCCAAGGAAAT
>DAIAVG010000100.1 GCA_027445725.1 Acidithiobacillus sp. | reverse complement strand
AGGAGGCGCGTTCCCTGGGATTCTGCATGGCGCCGGGGGCGCAGAGTCACAAGCACATGCTGGACAAGCTCAAGACCGTGGCCGATGCCATCGCCGGGGCCGCGACCCGGACCAAGCTGTTTCTCGGTCTGGAGGACCCGGATACTCTGGATCTTGCGCGGCAGCTCACCGGCGAGGTCTGGCGGGGTGTGCCGGGCGGATACCAGCCGGGCGCCCTGCAACCGGTGCAGGAAAACCGCACGACCTTGCAGAAAGACGCCTTTCTGGATCCCATGACCGTGAAGGCGCAGCGGGATGGGCAGGCCCTGCTCGTGGCCACGATCCAGACGCAACGTGGCGAGATCCAGCGCGGGGTCTGGATCAATACCTTCTACGTGCCGGACTTCGATGTCCTGGCGATCCACCTGAACCATCTGATGCCACTGCTTTCCATGGCGGATTACAGCCTGATCTCCGAGGGCGCACTGGCGCAAGACCACGAGGCCGGGCGCGCACCCAAACCGGCGCGTTTGTCCCGCGAATCGATCGTGAAGGCCGATGGCAGCGGAACGAATGTATCCAACGAGAAGATCCACAGGCAGTTGGCCTTGGAGTCAACCGGCCTGCGAGTGATGGGAGAGTTACTGGGGATGCCGGCGGATGCTCTGGTGGAGGAGGATGCGTTGATTGCCGCTATAGAGCGGGTTCTGAAGGAGAAACTGGCCGGCGCACCGGTGTCCATGGACATCGAAGGGGAAGCGTTGCAGACTCAACTGCTGAGGGTTGCACCGAAGGGTCCGCAGCGCAGACAATGAAAGGGATGCCCACACCGGGCGAATTTTCGAGAACAACGCTCATGGTCATCCGAGGCTGAAAACATCTTTCAACTCCGCGTTGCTCATGCTTCCGATCCACTGCTCCCCCGTCCCGACAGTGAGGTCGGCCAGATCGCGCTTGGATTGCATCATTTCATTGATGCGCTCCTCGAAAGTGGCGCGGGTAATGAGCCGGTGCACCTGGACGTTGCGCTGCTGGCCGATCCGGTAGGCGCGATCCGTGGCTTGGGCCTCCACGGCCGGATTCCACCATAGGTCATAGTGAATGACATGAGAGGCCGCCGTCAGATTCAAGCCGGTTCCACCGGCCTTCAGGGAAAGGATCAGCACCCGTTCCGTAGGATCCTGCTGGAACCGCTCCACCATGGTATCCCGGTTTTTGCGGCTGACCCCGCCGTGAAGAAATTGCGGAGCGCGTCCCGTGTGCTCGTGAATCCAGGTCGCCAGTAGGGTTCCCATTTCCCGGAACTGAGTGAAGATCAGGCACTTCTCATGATTGGCGGTGATGGGATCCAGCAAATCCAGCAGGAGCTCAGCCTTGCCCGAAAGGGACGCGCTCTTGTCGCCTTGCTTAAGGTACTGCGCCGGATGATTGCAGACCTGCTTTAGGGCGAGGATCATCTGCAAAACCAGTCCCTGGCGCTGGAAGGTGTCGGATTCGCCGCTGATCACCCGCAGGGATTCCCGCACCACGGATTCATACACGGCAGCCTGCTCCCGGGTGAGTGTGGCGTAATCATCCTGCTCGATCTTATCCGGCAGATCACTGATGATCTGCTTGTCGGATTTGAGTCGCCGCAACAGGAAGGGTGCTGTGATTTTTACAAATCGCTGGATGACCTTCCGGTTGTGGTCGTTTTGGATCGGAACCGCGAATTCTTTGGTGAATCGGGGCAAGGGACCCAATAAACCGCGATTGGCGAAATCCATGATGCTCCAGAATTCGGACAGACGGTTTTCCACAGGCGTCCCACTCATGGCGATGAAGGATCGGGCCGGAATGGCCTTGACTGCCTTGGTCTGGGCGGCGGTGGGGTTCTTGATGTTTTGCGCTTCATCGATGATCACTACACGCCAGGAGGCTTTCTTGATCCGTGCTGCATCGGAGCGAATGACACCATAGGTGGTGAGCAGGACGTCCGGGCGCGCGGATTCCAAAACCCGGGTCGTACCATGGAATATTCCCGTGGTGAGGTGGGGAGCAAAGCGGGCCATCTCCTTCGTCCAGTTGGTCAATAAACTGGTAGGGACGATGACCAGCGCCTTGGCGCTGTCCAATTCCCCTTCTTCCTTCAACTGGCACAGGAGCGAGATGACCTGCAGGGTCTTACCCAGACCCATGTCATCGGCGATAACGCTGCCAAGGCCCGCACGAAAGTTCCGGTAGAGCCAGGCGAAGCCGCGTTCCTGATAGGGGCGTAGGGTGGCTTGCAAGCCGACGGGCGGCGGGAGATCACCGATTTCGGTCAACCGCTGCAGTAAGGCGCGCGCGGTTTCGTCCAATACGATGGGGCTCCCGGCGTATTCTTCGGCTAGGGCAATCCGCAGGAGTTCGTGCCCGGAGGGTGCCGCCGGTTTTTCCAACTGTACACGCAGCTGCTCGATCTCGATGGGATCCAACAGCACGTATTCTCCCCGGAACCGGACCACGCCATGGGCGGTCGTGACCAGTGCCTCGAAGTCTGCGCGGCTGAGTTGGTGATCACCGATGGCCACGGTCCAGTCGAAGCGGAACAGGTCATCGATGTGAAGGACTCCGGTGGAGCTGCCCTTCTTGCCCTGCATCCGCACGGACAGGCGCGGTCGTAACAGATTGGACAAGGCCTTGGGCAGGACGGCACGAATACCCAACAAGCGGATCGTTGGCAGCGTATCCAACAAAAAAGTGGGCAGCGCTTCTGGAGTGAGCGCTACCGGTATGGTCGCGCCATCGCGGATGTAGTCCTGCAACGGGGCAAAATACTCCGCGAGGAGCGATACCGTCTGTAATACCCGGTAACGGGAATCCTCCCATGTGGGTACAGTCAGAAAATCCGCGAAAGGAACGGGCTTTCCCCCCAAAGGGGAATCTCTGGTTTCGACCCCGAGCTTCAGGGCAAAGCCCGAAGCCGTCTCCTCCAGCCATAGGACGGGCGCCTGAGGGTGTTGGCCCAGATGCAGACGCGAGAGCCAGACTTGTATCCCCGAAGGGATGGCTCCCTCTCCGGGGCCATCAAAACGCCCCCGGAGCGAACCGAAGAAAAGTGTCGAGACTTTCGATGTTGCGGACTTGTCCCTATCCATATCTGCCCAAAGCCAGATGTGCTTGTCCAGCATCAGACTGCAGAGTGTCAGTGCCTGATGCACGCCCGACAGCTCCACCACCGCGCGGCCAGACCGGTATACCAACAGCCCCTGTGGCAGGAACGCCCCCAACTGCTCCAGCAAAAGACGGACCTGCTCATCCATCACGGCGGGCAGCCAACGTATGGCGATTTCGCCTTTGGGGAGCGTGAAGATTTGCGGTACGACGGCTCCATGGGCGATCAGCTGCAGCGCAGCCATGCGCACGTGATAGAAATGGGTGACCGAAGGTTGCAGATCAGGCAGGTCAGCTTCGTTCAGGGATCCCAAAACCGCCACCAGGGCGGACCAATCCGCACATTGCGACGGGCCCCGCAGGATGGCCTGATAGTGCGCGTCCACTTCCAGGCGAGGGGCCTCTTCAGCATCCCAGGCCCTGGAGATATCCGCTTCGATCGGAAATTCCAGGGCCCGCCGCGCTGGGCGGGCAACCCGTTTCAATACTTTCTCGTACATCGCCCTGAAATCCCCCTGGGGGAAAAAGGTGGGGCTGGCCGGGAGGACATGGATCAAATCGCCACTGATGTCCGGGAGTGTGGTGTAGTCGAAGGCAAAGTGTGTCGCAGGCTCGCCATCCAAGGGCGGGGTGCTTGCAGCCACCGCCCCGGTCGGGTCCACACAGAGCATTTCGACAGAAGGCAAGGCGGCCTGTGCCTCTCTGGCGATAATGATGTGTCGCTCTCGCAGCGCCTCAATCAAATCGACGCCCTTGAGCGAGAACACCAAGAAAGGATTGCCATCGATTTCCCGGCTTACCAGATAGATTACGGCCGCAATGTGTTTACAGGGCACCGCCCAATCCGGGCAGGAGCAGCGCATGGACAGGTCCTTCCAGTGCGCCGGGAAGACCGCAATTCCCAGGGACTGGGCCTGCTCCAAAACAGCGGGGTCCAGCTCCCGGTTGAGCATCCGCGAAATGACCAACGGATCCCTGGTCAATGCTTCGACCAGGGCTTGGGTGTGCGCAGGGGACATTGGGGGAACATCGATCTCGACCTGATAGGGCTGCGGTCGGGAGCCTTTGACCTGGGCGCGAATGCGACCGCCCTGGACCTCCAGGCGGGTGACGGCACCCCGGTTCGCGTATGCGCGACCACGCGGCAGCCGATTGTCGTAATCGATATGGGTCAGCGCGTTGAGCCACTGGGCACCCCACCAGGTTTTTCCATATGCTTGTGTCGCCATGCCTCGGCAGGATACTCCAACGCCATCGTCCAGATCGCGAGTGTCCCAGATGTCAGTGCACCTTGCAAAACCTGACCGTTCGAAATAGCACTGCGCCCGTCCCTATGACCCGCGACCAAATCGACGCAGAATATTGACAAGCGTCGCGTTTCGGTTTACATATTGACCATGATTAAAACCTTCCGCCACAAAGGCCTCGAAGTGTATTACCGCACGGGCAGCAAAGCGGGCATCCAGCCGGCACACGCTGCCAAGTTGCGGGTGCTTCTCACTGCATTGAATGCGGCAGAGGCCCCGGAGCAAATGAATGCGCCGGGATGGCGCCTGCACAAACTGGCCGGCGATCTGGAGGGATTCTGGTCGGTGAACGTGAACGGAAACTGGCGACTGATCTTCCGTTTCGATGGTAAAGATACGGAGCTGGTCGATTATTTGGATTATCACTGAGAGGGTGTCATGAGCGAAATGCACAATCCCGCACACCCCGGCGAGGTGTTGCGTGAATACTTGCCGGAAGACATGAGTGTCACCGACGCTGCAAAGGCGCTGAACGTGACTAGACAAGCCTTGTCGGCGCTATTAAATGGGCGATCTGGCGTCAGTGCAGACATGGCGCTACGTCTCGAGGCAGCACTTGGCGTAGAGGCTGGATTCTGGTTACGAATGCAGGTGGCTTACGACCTCTGGGAGGCACGGCAGCGGGGGGTGGCTAAAGGTGTTCGACATATCGCGGCCTAAAAAGTGAAGGCTATAGGCAAAAAGCAGACCCGGGCTCATGAGACGGCAATGGGAGAAATGCCTGCCGCGTGCAAGGACTGATTGGCAAGCCGCGCCCTGCCGTTTTGGGCAAAAATCGGTTGGAGAACGGCATGGCAGAGAGAGTTTGGATTTCCTGATTCCTGAGCAACTGCCTTTATGCTTTGAGGAATGCGAACTCTCGGCCAATTCCGGCCATTCGGATGCCTGATCACCTCAGTCAGCAATGTGCCGGTTACCTGCCTCTCAGCCAGAGGCTTATTTTCGTGCGCGACTTGTGGCTGAAGGCGCGGGGCTATGCGTGACACCGTCGTGTGCCCCCTGTATCCGAACCGCCCGGTGCGGACCCGCACGCCGGGTGGTGTGGGGAGGGCCTGTTAGAAGCCTGCCCTTACCCGATTAGGCCTTCACGGCTTCTTCGGTGGCGGCTTTATGGGCTTAGCTTCGCTCGTTGTCGGTTGGTAGCCGCCCAGCACCTTGTCGCGAGCGGGGGCGGGCTTGGGCTTGGGCTTGGGTTGATAGCCCTTTTGAAGCGGCTGATACCCCTCGTCAATTCGTTTCTTGTCCGTCATCTTCATCTCCTTCTTTCACGTT
>DAIAVG010000099.1 GCA_027445725.1 Acidithiobacillus sp. | reverse complement strand
ATGCTGCTGATAACCCAGCCGCAGATGTTCCGCATGGACAATGCTTTGCAAGTCGGCTAACGCATCCTGGAAATGGTCATTCACCACCAGATAATCAAACTCATCATAATGCAACAGCTCTTCACGTGCTGCCGCCAGCCTGCGCGCAATGACCGTCTCCGAATCCTGGCCACGGCCACGCAGACGTTCCGCCAAAGCGGCGACAGAAGGCGGCAGGATAAAAATACTGACCGCCTGCCCCGGCAATCTTTCCCGCACCTGCCGCGCACCTTGCCAGTCGATCTCCAGCAGACAGTCGGTCCCAGCGAACAACTGACTCTTAACCCAAGGTTCACTGGTGCCATAACCATTGCCGTGCACCCGGGCATACTCCAGAAACTCACCCCGCTCCGCCATGGCCGTGAAGGCCTCCATGGGAACAAAGTGATAGTCCGTTCCCTCTGCCTCGCCCGGCCGCGGGGGCCGTGTGGTGTAAGAGACGGAGGTGCGCAATTGCGGGGTCGCCGCCACCAGCGCCCGGGCCAGGCTGGTCTTTCCCGCGCCGCTGGGTGCCGAAATAATCCACAGGATACCGCGTTCTGCTCCACCCGTCATTGGCTTTCACTCCACATTCTGTACCTGCTCCCGCATCTGTTCGATGAGCACCTTCAGCTCTACCGAGGCAAAAGTCACCTGGCTGTCTCCAGCCTTGGAAGCGAGGGTGTTGGCCTCCCGATTGAGCTCCTGCATGAGAAAATCCAGGCGCCTGCCAACCGCCTCGCGCCGCTGCAAGATGCGCCGCAATTCGGTCAGATGGGTGTCCAGACGGTCCAGCTCTTCCGCTACGTCCTGACGTTGCAGATAAAAGAGCAGCTCCTGCTCCCAACGCCCCGCGTCCACCTGCTGCGCCAGTTCCTGCAAGCGCGCCTGCAAACGTTCGCGCAGCGCCTTTTCCAGCTCAGGCAAATGGTTGCGCAACGCTGCAGTCTGCCCGGCAATCGCATCCACACGGCTCAGCAACAACTGTGCTAAAGCAGCGCCCTCCCGCTCCCGCGCCTCCTGCAACTCGGTCAACGCCCGGTCCAGCAGCGCCAGCACTTCTGCCTCCAGCGCCTCCGCATCCGTATCCGTGCCAGACGCCTGCACCAAACCCGGCCAGCGCAGCGCATCCCACGGATTAAACGCGGTCTCACCCAGCTCCCAGATATCATTCAGTTCCGCATGGAGTCCATGCAGTTCCGTCGCCAGTGCCGTATTAAGGCGCAACGATCCGCCTGCCGCAGGCTGAAAACGCAGCCAGGCATCCACCCGGCCGCGCACCAACGTTTTTTGCAAGCGTGCCCGTACCGCTGTTTCGAGCGCGCCCAAGCCCTCGGGCAGGCGCAGACCGACATCAAGAAAACGGTGATTTACGGTGCGCAGCTCCCAGGCCAGCGTGCCCCAAGCCCCGTGACTTTCACAGCGGGCGAACCCGGTCATACTGCATATCATGTTGTTGGCTCCCCAGCACAATCCTGCCTGCGGAAAAGCAGGCATCCTCTGCATAAACTAGCATACGGCCGCCAGTCCGGCGACCTCTGCATGCGCTTGCCGAGTGCAAAATACCGATTAAGCGGCCTTGACGCTGTCGGAATCCAGAACTAAACTTAAAGAACTGAATCTAAAAAATTGGGCTGCCGGTTCTAGCGTCAACTTCCAGCGTCAACACATCAAGTTGGCGAACCCGATCATCACGATAAGTGCGGGAGAGTGTCACATGATAGGTTCAAAAGAAATGCTGTTTGAATGGGATGAGTGGAAAACGCGGGCAGTGGCGCTGGGGGTCGCGGAGGATCTGGCCGAACTGGGCAAAAAGATCATGCGCGATGCCTATATGCAGCGCTGGCCCGAAGCCGTGCTCGGCGACTGCGGCTGGGATGACGATGGTTTTGGGATGCTGGCCCTGGCACGTGCTAAACCCGCTGAAGCTCGCCGTGATTGGGAACGGTTATATGCGCACCATCATCGCAGGCCTGCCTGCCCGGTGGAGGCGAGCCAACATCGCAGTAATAAGGCCATGGTGCGAACCGCCGCCCCACTGCTGGTTCACCCCCGGAAGCAGGAAGAGAGCAGGCCCTGAAATCTACAAACGCATCCAGAGCAAATGCCAGAGGATAACGGGTAAGGAAATCGCACCGACGTAGCGACCAACGATGCGTCCTTGCCCGTTCACCAGCAGAGAAGTGGGCGTTAGCTACGTTACCGGGTCAGGCCGGCGTAGAGCATGGGCAGACGCTCCGGCAGGCGTTCCACATGGTCGATCACCTGATAATTACGCGCCCCGAAAATTCGCGACACATACTCATCGGCGTGGGGATCAAGGCTCAGACAATAGGTAATCACCCCGTCCCGCCCCAGTTCTTCCACCGCCCGCCTGGCGTCATAGCGCAGATACTGCGGATCGCGCACATCAATATCCGCCGGCTCGCCATCGGTAATAACCAGCAACAGTTTTTTCGATTGCCGCTGATGACGCAGGTAGTGCCCGGCATGGCGTAAGGCCGCCCCCATGCGCGTGGAAAGCTTGCCGGTCATACCCGCAATACGCCCCATGGCCTCATCGCTATACGCTTCGTCAAAGTCCTTAAAGCGGTAATATGCCACATCATGCCGCCCGTCGGAATGAAATCCGTGAATGGCAAAGGGGTCACCAATACGGTTCATGGCGTCGGCGAGCAGTGCCGTCGCGTCCCGAGTGAGCTGGAGGATAGTGTCTTCCGAACCACGGACCTTGTCGTTGGTCGACTCGGACAAATCCATCAATACCAACACACCCAGATCGCGCACCTTGCGCAAGTTACGCATGTGAATGCGGGTATCCGGCGCCAGACCCATGCGGATATCCACCAGTGCGCGCACTGCCGCTTCCATATCGATCTCGTCACCATCTTCCTGTTTGCGCAGACGCTGTACACCCTGGGGCTGCAAGGCCTCAATGAGGTATCTGAGTCGGCTGGAGACCGGCTTGTACTTGTCCAGCACCTCACGCACAACGCGCACATCGCCAACCCTGAGCCGACGCTCCAGCACCGTTACCCAGTGCGGACGATTGGTCTGAATCTGATAATCCCACTCCGGATAATGGTAGGGATCAGAAACCGGCTCCTTGCCTTCCCTCTGGTTGTAACTCAGCCCCATATCTTCGTAGGGGAAAAGCTCCGATTGCAGCACCCAGACTTCCTGGGCGTCGTCACCGGCCAGCTCGGTATCAATCTCGTTGACCATTTCCATGACGCTGACATATTTCCGCACCTGGGCGCCGGGAAGGATAGTCGCTTCACTTTCCCAGTCGATTTCCTCAAACTCCCAGATAGTGCGGTTGTCATCCCGATAGAGGATGTCGGGAAAATCGGTGCGGGCATGGTAAGTCAGTTTTTCCTTACGCAGAGTGTCCGCCAGTCGCACACCCAAATCCCAGGAAAGTTGTGGATCGTCCCAGCGGGCCTCCGCCTCCCGAAAGGCCTGTCGGCCCTCCTGCACCCAGACATTGTCGTCCTCATAGGCAGGATCAATGATCGCCCGCGCCAGTCGGGAAAACAGTTCCCCCATAGTGGCGACCGGTCCGGCTACTGTGGTGTGAAAAGGCATCCAGATTGCGCGCAGTCCGGGGAAGGCGCGCATGGCCAGTGCCTCCACCCGCGCATCCTCCAGCAAACCGATCACCGCCATCTGCTCAGGGTTAAGTGCCTCAGCCGAGATCGCCTTCTGCATGTAAGCCACATGCGCGGCGGCGTGAGCCGCCACGGCGCGATAGCGGGTCATCCCATCGATGCCTTCCCAATCGTCGTAGGCGTCGGGAAGATGGATGAAAATCCCTTCGATATAAGGCCGGTAACCTTCGCGGTCTTCAAAATCACCGCTGGTGGGGCGCAGGAAGAAATCCCGTCCCCATAGTGCCCTTAAATACATACGCAGGCGACGCTGGATATCGACAAAAAGCGTGCCTTTACGCTCCTGCTGGAGCATAGCCAGGGCTTCCGGACTTTTCAGGGAAAAGTAGGCAATCTGCGCCGCAAAGTCCGTACGATGGGCGTGTGCGCCCCAGAGTGCCCAGCGGCGCAAGCCGCCCAGCGTCAAATAGCCGAAGAGCTGGTCGATATTTTCCAGCATGGGCCGCAGCGCGCGCGGCACTTGCGCAAGCAAGCGGTCCAACATGCCGAGATAGCTTTTGAAGAGCTCCAGATCGGCCAGACGGTTGGCGGCTGTCGGACTGGTGGACACCACCGCCTCCAATACCGCACCGCTGGTTTTGGACGCCATTTTCATAACGGCACCCACCAGTTCCCAGACAGCATCTTCTCCCATTTCGCGGGCGACGTGAGGGGCGGCATCCAGATAACTGCTCACCAAACCATCGCCCTTGCCCAGAGATCGCAACCCCATGGCGCCATCCAGGTATCGATCCAGACCGGCAGGACTAAAAATTCGGGCGGCCTCTTGCCAGTTACTCTGCAGGATGGCCTGGCTTTCATCGCCAAAAGCCTCCAGCAATTCTGCATAATCTTCCAGATGTTTCATGCGTCCTCCATGATCGTCGCGGCCCTCTTCACTCTAGGCGAACGTGAGAACTCAGAAGTAAGTGGTCACCGCCGCATCCAACGCGTCGCGCATGTCGGGGTCATCGGTGATCGGACGTACCAAGGTCACCCGGCAGGCAGCCTTCGCCTCAACACCCTTGTTGATCAGGGAGCCTGCGTAGACCAACATACGGGTGGAGATGCCTTCATCCAGGCCGTGTCCTTTCAGGTTGCGGGCACGTTCGGCAATGGAAACCAGCTTGCCGGCAACTTCCTTGCTGACACCGGTCTCGTGAGAGACAATTTCCGTCTCAATTTCGTGATCGGGGTAGTTGAAATCCAAGGCCCCGAAACGCTGCTTAGTCGACTGCTTCAGATCCTTCATGAGGCTCTGATAGCCCGGATTGTAAGAAATCACCAATTGGAAATCGGGATGCGCCTGCACCAGCTCGCCCTTCTTTTCCAGGGGAAGCACGCGGCGGTTATCGGTCAGCGGATGGATGACCACGGTAGTATCCTGACGAGCCTCCACGACCTCATCCAGATAGCAGATGCCGCCCAAACGCGCCGCCATGGTCAGCGGCCCATCCTGCCAGCGGGTGCCTTGCGGGTCGAGCAGGAAACGCCCGACCAGGTCAGAGGCCGTCATGTCCTCATTACAAGCCACCGTAATCAAAGGCTTGCCCAGTTTATAGGCCATATACTCCACGAAACGGGTCTTGCCACAGCCGGTGGGACCCTTGAGCATCATCGGCATGCGCACGCTGTAAGCGGCTTCGTAAAGTTCTGTTTCATCGCCGGTGGCACGGTAGTAAGGTGCTTTCTTGATGCGGTATTCAGTCAACTGGTCGTTCATGGAATGCTGCTCCTCGGGAAAACGTTCCTGGACAGGGAAACACGGCACTTGACGGGAACATTTCGGGCGAAAACGGCCCTGCACAACATCAGAAATGCTCTCGACAAGCGCCGCACCGGCTCAGCGCAAAAAGGCTGGGCGGTACGGCACGGGACTTATACGGTCTTGCCCCGATAGACTACCAAGGAGGTACCCTGGGACTGCTTGAAGTTGTCATAGCCGACGATACGGACGTGGTTATGGGGATTCGCCTTATGGCAGGCTTCCGCTTCTTTCAGAATGGTGTCCACGTCCGTTTCGCCGAAC
>DAIAVG010000098.1 GCA_027445725.1 Acidithiobacillus sp. | reverse complement strand
TCTGGGCAAGGCGGTATTGTTGCCCGGGTCGGACTATAACCAGCCCGACAACGGTCCCGGATACAGTCAATGAGCGTAGAGCCCGCCGCCCGCTTTGAACAGGCCACCGGCCCGGTGGTCGTGCTGGCTCTGTCCCGGCGCCCGGAATGCCTGGCGTGGATACGGCAGGCCCTCGATGGTCTGGCCACCGTGCTGCCGGTCAACGCCCGGCAGAACGAAATCTCCGCCGCCATCGGGCAGAGCGGTGCCGCTCTGCTGATCGTGGACTTTGGCGCGGAGAGTGACGATTACGGCACCGTATTCGACAGCCTGCATCAGGCTTTCCCCGATCTCCGGCTGATCGGCATAGCGCCGGTGTCCGATCAGCGGGTGCTGCTGGCGGCCATGCGCGCCCAGTCGGTGGATTTCGTGCAAAGCGGCGGCGCGCCGGAACCCCTGCGCATGGCGGTGGGCCGCATCCTGTCCCAGACCCGGCAGCGGCGCGCGCGCGCCGGCAAGCTGGTGGTGGTGGCGGGCGGTGTCGGCAGCGGCTGCACCACCCTGGCGTGCAATCTGGCGGCGTCCCTCTCCGCACTCCACCCGCAGAGCGCGGAGCTGCTGCTGGATTTCGGCGCCCCGGTCGGGACCGCCGCCACCTATATGGGCATAGCGCCGCGCGTCGCCTTTGCCGAGGCGGTGCGCAATCTGGAACGTTGCGACAAGACGTATCTGGACACGGCCATTGCCCAAAATACCCGTGGCCTCGGAGTATTGCCGCTGTTCGCGGCGGCCCGGGATCTGCGCGGACTGAATCTCAGCGAAGTCTTTCAGATGCTGGCGATCATCCTGTCGATATATCATCTGGTGGTGGCCGATATCGGCGGAGCGGTGTTCAGCGAGGTCAGCCAGTATCTGCTGCAGGCGGCGGATGAGATCGTCGTGGTCTGCGACCAGTCGGTGGCGGGCATTCTCGAAGGGAAAAAAATCGCCGCCAATCTGCGGGAAAAGATCGGCACTCGCCTGCAGGCGAGCGTGGTGGTGAATCATTACGAGCCTGCGCTGGGTGTCGACGCGGTGCATGTGGGAGAGGCGCTGGGGTTGCCCCTGCTCGGCCAGGGCATCGTCCCCGAACGGCGCCTGCCCCTGATTCAGGCGATGAACGGCGGCGCATTGGCGGTCGATGCCCTTCCGAAGGACGCCTACAGTCGTGCGGTACAGCAATGTGCCGGGTTGCTGGCGGGCCGTATCTGGCCGGACAGCAACCCGGAGGGAACCCGTGGAGCGACCGGCTGGTTGCGCCGGTGGAGGACGATGGCATGACCGACGACAGTCCCTTTGGCGCGCAGCCTTTCGATATGGCCACCGCGAAGGCGTTGAACCAGCAGGATGCCTACCAGCAGTTCAAAGGCTATCTGCATCTGCGGCTCATCGACCGGGTCGAAGAGATCGGCGCCGATTTCGCGGAGCTGAGTCGTGGCGCCGTCTATCGTTTCGTCTCGCTGGAACTGGACCGCCTGATGGCGGAGCGCCCCTATCCGCTGAACGAAAAAGAAACCGAGGTGCTCATCAACCAGCTCACCGACGAGCTGACTGGCTACGGCCCGCTGGAAACGGCGCTCAAGGATCCCGAGGTCGAAGATATTCTGGTGAACGGACCTCGTGAAATCTATCTGGGACGGAAAGGTACGCTGGAGCACAGTGATCTGGTGTTTCAGGATGAAGCCCATCTGATGCGTATCATCTATCGTCTGTTGGGCGCCACCGGCAGACGGGTGGACGAGTCGTCGCCGACCGTGGACGCGCGTCTGAGCAACGTGGGGCGCATCAATGTCGTGATTCCGCCCCTGGCCCTGAACGGACCGGTCATTTCCATCCGGCGTTTCCCGGCACATCCGCTGCGCGCCGAGGATCTGATCGAGAAGGCCACGCTCAATGCGCCCATCCTCCAGTTTCTGGAGTTCGCGGTGCGCGCGCGCTGCAACATCCTGGTATCCGGCGGCACCAGCAGCGGCAAGACCACCTTCCTCAACGTCATCGCCAGCTTTATCTCCGATGAGGAGCGGGTGGTGACCATCGAAGATACGGCGGAACTGCAACTGCAGAGCAGGCATGTGGTGCGTCTGGAAAGCCGTCCCGGCGGGCATGACGGGGCGGGCACCGTCAACGTTCGCGATCTGCTGCGCAACACCCTGCGCATGCGCCCCGACCGGATCGTCGTCGGCGAGGTGCGCGGCGGCGAGGCCCTGGAGATGATGCAGGCCATGACCACCGGCCATGATGGTTCACTGGGCACGATCCACGCCAACTCCCCCCGGGAGGCCTTGCAGCGCCTGGAAATCCTGCTCAGCTTCGGCGGTTTTCCGGGCAATGAATCCAGCATGCGGCGGCAGATCGCTTCGGCCATCGACCTCATCGTCCAGATCGAGCGTTTTCCCGACGGGCGGCGCCGCATCACCTCCGTCACCGAAGTGACCGGCGTCGGCGACAACATCATCGCCACCCAGGAGCATTTCCGTTACGAACCCCAGGTGAACCGGGAAAACAAGACGGTCGACCGCTGGATATCCACGGGGATCAATCCGCGCAGTCCGAAACTCGCCAAGTATCGTCCCGAATCCTCCGAGAAGGATCAGTTCGGGTGGCTGGAATGATGGCCCTGGGTCTGATCGTTTCCGCCCTGTTGCTTCTCGGCATCGCGGCGGGCGTCTGGCTCTCCTTCCGGCAGCGGGAGGCGTTTCCGGATGCCCTGCGCGAGCGCCTGCGGGCCTTCGACGCGCACACGGGCAAAGCGGGGGATACGGAATCCGCCCAGGACGATCTGCTGGACCATGCCGCCCGGTACAAAAAGGAATCCTTCCTGCTCCAGGCGGAGGAATGGCTGCGGCGGGCGGGGTTGCGGCCCAAATCCTATCTCCCCAAGGCCGCCATCGTCGGCCTGCTGATCACTCTGTTGCTGGCGCTTCTGGTCAGCGACTGGCTGGCGCTGGCGTTCATCCTCATCTTTTATCCATTGGCTCTGTGGGGGCATATCCGCTACCGGATCGGTTTGCGGCGCAGCGCCGCGATTCTCGCCCTGCCGGGTTTTCTGGATGCGGTGGTGCGCGCCTCGCGGGTGGGCGCCAGTCTGCCCGCCGCGCTCCTGAGCGCCACCAAGGATGCCCATGGACCGGTGCGGGAGGTGTTCAACCAGATCATGCGCCGCCAGCAATCCGGAACCCCCATCGACCAGGCCATGCTGACGGTGGGCAAACGCTACCAGATGCAGGAACTGGCGATCATCGCCACGGTGCTGCGCCTGAACATGCGCTACGGCGGGCGTACCGACGTCGTGCTCGAACGCATCGCCGACTGGTTGCGGGGGAGGGTGATGGCCCAGGCGGAGTTCAACGCCCTGTCCGCCGAAACCCGGTTGGGGGCGCTCATTCTCAGTCTGATGATTCCCGGGCTCGCCCTCTACATCGTGCTGATGAACCGCAGCTACCTGCAGGGCATGTGGGCGGTATCGACCGGGCGCATGCTCCTGGTCGCCGGTGGAACCCTGCTGGTGACCGGAGTGGTTCTGCTCAATCGTATGGCCAAGTTGAGGTGACGCCATCATGCTGAACCTGCATGCCTTATTGACCGCTCTGGCCGTCGCGAGCATCGCCCTGGCGGTACTGCTGGGCGTCTTCTTCTGGGCATATCGTCTGGTGATGATCGCCCGCGCCCGCTCGGCCATGGATCGCGTCGCCCCGAAGCTGGAAGCCGGCAGTGAACCGTCGGAAGTGGCCGCGCAGATGGAGCGGGGGCCGCTGGCCAACGTGCGCTGGGACCTGCTGGATCGCTGGCGGAGCGGCGAGGATGCCCGCCTGCTCCTCAGGGCCGGCTACCGGCGGCCAGCCGCCCCCAGTATTTTCAACACGATACGCTTTCTGCTGCCGGTCGTGCTCGTGGTGGTGACCGGGATGACCGAACATCTGCTGGCGCCGCACATGCTCAAACTCACCTTCTGGATGAGCCTTCTGGCGGTGGCCATTGTTGGCTACCTGCTCCCCAAATTCATCCTGGAGAGCAAGGCCAAAAGTCGCGGTGACGCGGTGAATGCGGAAATCCCGTTTTTCGTGGACATGCTGGCCCTTCTGCAGGGCGTCGGCCTGAGCCTGGAGCAAAGTCTCGCGTCCCTGGCGCAGACCAGCGAGGCGGGAATCCCGCTGCTCGCCGGCGAGATGCGCGAAATGGGCAAGCATATCGCCATTGGTCGCCCCCGCGTGGAGGCGATGCAGAAGCTGGCGGAACAACTGGGCGACCCGGATTTTGAGGAGCTGGTAAACATGCTCCGGCAGATCGAACGTTTTGGTGGCGACGTTGCCCAGCCCCTGCGGGATTTCGCCGGCCGCCTTCAGGAAAAACGGCAGATGGCCCTGCGCGAAAGGGTCGGAAAGCTCAACGTCAAGATGACGGCGGTGATGACCCTGACCATGCTGCCGGCGTTGTTGCTGATCACGGCCGGTCCCGCGGTGCTCGCGTTGCTGCGTTTCTTCGACAAGATGGGATGAAGATGACCGCCCGGAACCGTGCCCGTGGAATCCAGAGCCTGAGCAGGGGGTTGGCCGTATTCTGCGTCCTGGCCGCCGGGGGGTGTGCCACCCATCCGTCGCCACCGGTCGTTGCCAACGCGCCGGAGCCAAAGGTTTCCTCCTCCGATCTGCGGGGTTTGAGTCTGCAATTGATCCAGAAAATGGAAGCCGAGCAGAAGTGGTATGCGGCCATTTCCTATCTGGACCGCTACCTGAAAGAGTGGCCGGCCTCGGATCAGACCGATCTGTTGCGTGCCCGCGCCCTCGCGGCTACGGGTGAGCCGGCCCAGGCCGAGCGCTATTTTCGGCGGGTATTGGGTACTCCCCTCGCCGCACAGGGGTACCAGGGTCTGGGCCTCATTGCCGCGCGCGGCGGCGACATCACCCGGGCCATCCCGCTTTTCCAACGCGCCACACGGGAGGATCCCACGAACGCCGGGATACTGAATGATCTGGGTTACGCCGCCCTGCAGGGCAAGGCCTGGAATGTCGCGCGCAATGCCCTGTTTCGCGCCGGAGAGCTCGCCCCGCAGGACGAGCGGGTGTGGAGCAATATCGCCCTGTACTACCTGCTGCGCGGCGATAGCTTCCGGGCGCAGCAGATCATGGGGGCGCACGATTTCAGTTGGGAGGTCTCCCAGCGCATCCGCCGCGAAGCCGACCAGATGACGGGTGTGCCCACCCCCGCCGGCGACCATCCTTCCGCAGCGGCGACCGCGCCCTCGGGAGCGGTCATGCCCGCATTCCCCAATCCGCCGTTGACGCAATTGTTTTCTTCCGGTAATGCCGGGCCAGCCACCGAACCCAGGAGCGTGCCATGAACCGCAACACCCACCTTTCCACCCGCCTGTCGCGGATGCTGCTGGCCTTTTGCGCCCTGGGGGTAACGCCCCTCGCCTCCGCCGATGGTGCTTCGGATTACCTGCAGCCACCGATTCTCGGCTGGCATGAATTGCCGAAGGTGGTGGCACCCGCAGCGGCGGCGCCAGTCGCGCCGGTGGCCTCGGTGGCCGCAACGCCAGCCGCACCAGCCGCACCAGCCGCCGCCCTTCCCGCGCGTGCCCCTGTCGTGCCGCCGGCGCCGCTGCCGCCGGCGCCCGCACTGCCGCCTCCAGCCACGGAAGCGGTCGTTCCGCCGGTCATCCATAGTGCGGCCGTGGCGAACACCAGCCCGCCGCCCGCGC
>DAIAVG010000097.1 GCA_027445725.1 Acidithiobacillus sp. | reverse complement strand
CTTATTATTTCCTTTTTGTTTATCCTGTTATTTGGCACTTTCAATCCATTTAATACGGAGTAGTCATGGACAACATTACTGCAGTGAACCAGTCATCCGTAAATTCTGACACCAGCATCAATGCTGGCAATCATTCCGCTCGGGCCAATGATTTTAAGAACCAAAAGAGACAGACGGTTCGCAACTTCATGTCTTTCGGCATGAGCGATATGCCACGGGACAAGAAAACCTCCAGCCGGGCAGGAATCAAGCGCCAGATAACGCTCAAAAGCAGCGTGACGCAGGAATTCTATTTCCGAGCCTATGCCCAGACCAGTAACGCACATTATTTTCTGGAGAAAGTCGCACCATCTGTTGCTAGACGCAACAGCAGGGAAGATCCAACCCGCATTGACAAAGTTCGCGCTTTCCAGAAAGAAAGCACCGACAATATGGATGTCATCATCAAAAACATTCAGGAATCCATTGAACGTGTCCGTGCAAAAATGGAGGACAATGGCATCGACCCGGATTCCAATGCGCAGGCTTTCACGGAACCGCTGGCCGAAGATGCCATCATCACCTCCCGGATGGATAGCCAGATGCTTACCATACTGGAACACGCCGACAACCTGGAAGGATTGATCGGTATTTCCAGTGTGCTAGGCGTCTTTGACGAGGACGAGATCAACGCCATGGGCAGCGCGCTTCGTCGCCAGGTTTTCGCTATCTATCGGACCAACACCCGCAATGCGCGTACTGCGATGTCTGCCGCAGCCGGCAAGCTGCGTGTTTCTGACAAAAATGGACCACGGTCCGAATCGCCAGAGTCCGCGTCAACCGCTGGCGAAATGCCCGTTGATGGTGTTGATTCGACTGATGCTGTTGAATCTGTTGCCGCCTCTTCACAGAGGGCCAGGGGCACGCGCAAGCTAGTCGCCGATGATGGTGATGCAGCCGATGCTGTTGAACCCGCAGAAGTCATTGGCAACGGCGAAGCTGCTACAGACGAAGCTGCCTTGACCAGTCAAGAGGTCTAAAACAATGCGCCTTAATGGTGAACAGCAGGCGGCGGTGGAGCAACGTGGAAACCTCTTGCTGTTGGCTGGAGCAGGGTCGGGCAAAACGCTTGTCCTGGCCCATCGATCCGCTGCCCTCATCCATGCGTCCGGAGAAGGGCATTTGGTTGCAGTGACCTTTACCAAAGAGGGCGCCCGTGAGCTGGGCGGGCGGATACGCGCTTTGGTGCCCGGAAAAGAGAAGCGCGTCATTTCCGGCACTTTCCATTCCCTGGCACTCCGGCAACTTAAGGAAGCCGGAGTGCCGTGTAAAATTTTGGACGATGGCGGTCGCCGTCTCTACCTCAACCGATCTCTGGCCTACACCGAAGAATCCATCGATATCGATGAACTGGAAAAGACCTTGGATGAAACGAAAAGCCGTCTGACCCATGACAGCTATTCAGGTCCGGGGGCAAAAACCATCACGCACTACCAAAAACTGCTGGATTTTGACGGCTATATGGATTTTGGTGATGTTATTATTCGCGCTGTCGAAGGCATGCGCCGAGGGTCCGTTCCGCCCATCAAAATGCGTTGGCTACTCGGTGACGAGTTTCAGGATACCGACGAGGCGCAATACGCATGGATACGCATGCACCATGAAATGACCAACGCCGAAGTTACGCTCGTGGGAGATGATGATCAGAGTATTTATTCTTTTCGTCACGCCATGGGGTATGCCGGCATGCAACGGTTCACACAAGAATTTGGTGCCACCACCAGGCATCTGTCCAATAACTACCGATGCGCACCTGAAGTGCTTCTCCCCGCAGCGCGTCTGGTGAGCCACAATGAACATCGGGCACCCAAGCACATCATTCCGGCAAACCCGCCAGGGGGAGTTCTGGAGTTGATTCGGCCAGCACATCGCGAAGAAGAAAACCTGATTTTGACAGAACGATTCCGCAAGGAACCGGGCGGATGGGCGGTACTCGCTCGCACCAACCGGCTTCTGGATGAACTGGAAGTAGCCCTTCAATCATCCGCCCTGCCATACATTCGGTTGGGTGGTACCGGTTTTTGGGACCGTTACGAAGCCAAGGCCATCCTCAGTATTCTGGAAGGGATATTGGCCGGATCAAAATGGGTTTCCATGCCGGAAGTTCGCAACCCCGCCGCAGCCAGCAAAAACCCATTGCGCTCGCAAGCCAGCGCCACTAAGGTACGCTCCTACAAAACCACGCTCTGGCACGGCATTCGCACTGCCATGCAGCTTGCCGGCATCGAAACCGACCTTGCCGAATACTTCTCGAAATTGCTTCATGCGCATTCCACGGAAGAATGGGCCGCCATCCTTCACAAAGAAAAGGACGCCATTCAGGAACACCGTGGAGAGACACCCAAGAGGTGCCTCTCCTCTACCATTGCATTTCTGGAGCTTGTGCATGGTTGGTGTCTGGTCGCCGGGCAGGATACCACCCTGATGCTGGATGCATTCAAACGTTGGGTAAGCACTTTGCTCCCGTCGATTGCCGAACCCTGCGGATGGGCTTTGACGGCGCTCTCCCGTCTACGCGGCACTTTGTCTCAACGTATTGCTTTTGTGTCCGGCAAAACTCCGTCATCACCGAAGCCGGATGTGGTCATTGACCCGAATACCATTGTTTTGGCTACCATGCATGCATCCAAGGGCCTGGAATGGCCGAAGGTATGCGTCATCGGCATAGAAGACGGCGTGTGCCCGCACCTTGATGGTGGGATGGAAGAAGAGCGACGGCTACTCTATGTCGCCATGACCCGCGCCAGGAACCTTTTGATCTTGTCCTCAGTGCGGGAGGGCACACTTTCTCCATTTATCATTGAGTGCGGACTGGAAACGGATCGCTGATGGGCAGGGTGTCTGTCTGGCGCGGATGGAACCTGGGACCGGTCATAGCCTTCTGTACCGGACTGTTGTCCTGGGGCGGACAGGGGTATTTTTTTATTCTGCCGATGTTCGCCGTCGCTTACGGATTGGCCAGCACAAAAAAGTGGCGGTCCATCACCGTGCTGACCTATTACATAGGTGCACTCTGGCCTCTGTATGGCACTTTTGACGATTTCTGGCCACCACATGCACCATGGATAGGTCTGCTTGGCTGGCTGACATCGGCACTGCTGATAGCATCGCCATGGGTAGCGATAGTGATTCCCGGGAAGGACAATCCATCGCGTACCGCCTGGCGGTGGATGCTTTCCGTATTCATCAGCGCTATCCCTCCTTTCGGTGCCTGGAGCCCTGCCTCGCCCCTCATTGCGGCTGGTGACTGGTTTCCAGGAACAGGGGTACCTGGACTGCTGGCCATGCTGGTCAGCACGGGACTCATCGTTGGACTCGTTGCAAGACGGTTATCCGTCATACACACACAAGACGCAATCGCTACCCCTGATAACAGCCGACGATATCTGGAGAACATAGCTCTTGTTCGGTATGCCGCGCCCCTATTTCTGCTGGCCAGTGTGGTGCTCAATATTTTTGCGTCATCCCCAGTGACTCCGCATGATTGGGTTAGCCTCAACACGCAGTTTGGCGCCCTGCGCGGTAAGGTTCCCTATCCGGTATGGTTTCATCGCCAGGTAGCCGTGATCCGTATCGCCACACAGGCGGTACTCACCCTGCCACCCCATCGGACCATTCTTCTTCCCGAAGGCATTGCCGGATTCCAGTTTCACAATGCGTTAGGCGACGCGCTTTACCACAGGCTTTCCGTGATCGCCGGACTGCGCGATGATACGGTACTGGTAGGCGCATACCCGTTCAATGGCCGTGGCTATACAGACAGCCTGATGCTATACGGAAAACACCGAGGTCTTGTCACGGGAAAGCAGCCGATTCCACTAGGCGAATGGCGGCCATGGACGGAAAACGGCGCAAAGGCATTCTGGTGGCGCTTTGGACCGCAACGGATCGGAGCAACACCTGTCG
Organism: Acidithiobacillus sp.; assembly: GCA_027445725.1. Next base: position 1,776 of record DAIAVG010000097.1, on the reverse strand, counting down.
CCATCGCCATTTGCTACGAACAGATGCTGGTCTGGCCGCTGGCGTGGGACTTCATGGGTACCTCGGTGAAGCCTTCTCTGATCCTGGCTCCGGCCAATCATGAGTGGGCCACAAACAATCTCGATGCGGACATGCAGAACGACGCCGTGCAAACCTGGGGTAGACTTTACGGAACACCATATCTTATCGCAAATGATTCTACCGAGAGACCCCGATAATGGAAGACGTGCTCTTTCCCGAACTATCCAGAGAATTCGCCACCCTCTCTCATCGGCAATCCGTTCAATACGGGTTGTTTCAGGAACAGTTGCACGAGCAGGCGCTATCCCTTGCCAGGGAATTCATGCGGCACAGGAACGCCGAGTCATTTGCCTCGCGAAACAGGGAGGAATGGAGCGACCTCAGTGTACAGGTCAGGCGGTTGCGTGGCAGCGTCACCATCCACTGGCGCATCCGCTCCTGGTACAAGGCGCATGAGGACGGCACTCGCCGCGCCAACAGCAAACACATCCACAAAAGCAGCAAATCGGCCGAAGACTACAGAGGCGCCCTGGCGCGCCTCGCAAAAGCTTGGGAATACGAAGAGGTCATGGAGGCCGAACGTCGGTTTGCTAGAATCCGAGCCATATCCTCCGCGCTTCTTGCTGCTGAAAAAACCATGGAAAAAATGGCTAAGGAAATGGATTCCGTCGTTCCGTCCATGACGGCTGTCACTACCGAATCGCCCTATTCCATCGTGGAGCGAATTGGAAACCTTTCCAGTCTCTTGCGGGCCAAGCTGTGGCCGAACGCCCGGCCAGAAGATGTGGAGGCCGGGTTCGTTCCCTCTATCTCCGAATCATCCGGTATTCCCACTTCTGTGAACCCCATAGAAGTGGATGCGGCACTCATCGCCATGGACTCCAACATACATCACCTATCGGATTTGCTTTTCCAGATCGACACGAAGGGATCAAAATAATCTCTCATGTCTATTCCTTCTGGTGAAAGCTATCGCCATTTGATGAATGACTCTGGTCACTTCCGTGGCGCAGGTTTCCAATATGGCATCCATATTCACGGACACGTCCCCAAGTATTTCTGCATCAATAAGCCCAGCCAGATAAAGCCCTTCGGCTCGAATCATAAGGGCGTCGGCATGAATCAACAGAGAAAGAAAACGGCGATCTTCCGCAGATGATACGGCGGCCGTGAACTCCAGGCGATTAGTGTATTGTGGTATCTGGTCATCGCCTAGCACTGGAAATGGTTCTAAAACAGAGGCTGCCATCTCGCCTACGGCATTCATCGCCAGCGTGTATGCTACCTCGATAGCGGCCTGTGTGTCTGCCATCAGGTCAGAAAGCGTGCCATCGGGAAGAACACGATTGAGAGCATTATCCTCTCCAAGCTGACACCTGGAAAAAGCCGGATGATCTTTGTGCACCCACGCGCGTTCACGGCTCAGTGTCACGTCCCTGTCACGCCATGCCCAAAGGGAATACCGGATCATGGGCGTGACGAACCTTGCATCATGGCGCACTGGGAATATGCGCAGTCTGCTGGTTCCACGGTCGATGCGGGCTATGGGGTTGTCGGAGATACCCGTTATCTCCTGCCACCACAGGACGATGCGCCACGGACACTCTCTCCGGGGTTTTTTATGGCACTCCCTATTACCCACATTGAGTACGAATCGCGAGATGCCCAAGACGATGGTCCTAAAAGCATACATCAGGCATCCGACCTTGGATTTGATGTTGTGGTGATGCGCGATGGAGGTGACTCATGAAAGTG
>DAIAVG010000096.1:5196-5740 GCA_027445725.1 Acidithiobacillus sp. | reverse complement strand
CGTAACTCCCGAGAACTGATGCTACCTGGAACCCCGGAAGCGCATACCCCTGGAGTATTCAGGATCTGCCTTCCGGGGCGCCAAACGATCCAGGGTTGCGCTACTACGGCCTGAATATGCGCAAAATGGCCGGAGATTTGCTTGCGTGAAGTGTAGCCATGCCAATATGACCCCACCAGTACAACCAGACAAATGAAGAAAGAAAGTCGTGCATCTTCTTGGGAAGCTGGTAGAAGCCTATGGGCGCAGCCACTCCATAATTTGGAATCAGGAAAAACATGATAAACCCCAGGAGGGCCATGCCGGTCACGGCAGTCAAGCCAAAACCATGTACCATGCCCGGCACCCCGCCGCGCATCCCGCTCGGCGGCAGTTTTCCGTTTGCCAGCCCCCTGATATCGGTGCAGACGTTGTCCAAGTATGGTCCGCTGTAGGGGAACAGGTGTGAGCGCAGGTTTTTGTTGGAGAAAACCTGCACCCAGAATGCGACAACAATAACTGCTGCAAACATGCCAATCCACATATGCATGTGAAACAGTAAATG
>DAIAVG010000096.1:0-5186 GCA_027445725.1 Acidithiobacillus sp. | reverse complement strand
ATGGCCTTCATGTCAAGTTCGCTGAACAGCAGAAGCGTTACCGCCAACGCAAATCCCGCATGTATCCATCGCGTACTTCTTGGCCACTCTTGAATCTCTTCAGACATGTAAAACTCCGTAGTTGGATGGATGTGAATTAAAAAATGAGAACCTGTTACTCACACTGGGGTGAACAAACGACGCTGCACATTGCGTTGGTCAGAGGTTTTTTAGCATATTTCTTGCGCCTCCTAAACATAATAATTAGCTGTCATGGGCGGAAAGATGCACTCGCACATTAAAGGTCATGTCGTGTTTGGGCATTTTTTTGCGAAATGGGGGATAACTGGCGATTTCTACGGCTTTGAGTGCCGCACGATTAATGGCACCAATGCCGCTGCTTTGGGCGACATGCGCAGAAAGCAGATGACCGGATGGCGTCAGGCGAAAGGAGATCACCGCGGTGCCGCTGACATGCATCATGCGGACGGAGTCAGGCACACGCGCGTTGGCCTGGACCCGCGCACGCAGCATGGCTGCGTAGTTGTCGATGGCGGCCTGCCGTGCTGCTGGACTCGGTGCCGGTGGCGGCGGTGGCGCAGGCGGCGTCACCGGTGGAGTGTAAACCGGAGCCTGCGGAGCGGGCGTTTTGGCGAGCAACGGCTTGGGCGGCAACGGATGATGCTGCACCGGATGCGGAATCGGTCGTGGCGTTGGTTTGGGCACGGGTTTCGGAATCGGCTTTGGTTGCACCACGGGCTTTGGCGGCGGCGGAGCCGGCTTGGGTTTCGGCGGTGCCGGCTGGATCATGTGGATCGCGATGATCCTGGGTTTTGGCTTGACCGTCACCGGCTGGGACAAATTGGAATAAATCAATCCGCCAATCATCAGCGCCTCCAGCACCGCGCCGACAATCAGTGCTCGCCCAAAATGATCCTTTTTGAATCGCACGGGCTGCATTGGGGAAGGTAGCGTGGATGTATTCATGGGTGTTCAATGTCCTCGTTGTGCAGATGTCCTTGATCGGGTAGATCGGTCATGGTGAATTTGCGCGGACTCAATGGAGCTTTCCCTCATTGGCTTCATAACTGGCGATGGTCACCCCATGGACCTGGGCGTAGTGACGCAGGTATGCCATGAAGCGGTCATAGCTCTTCACGCCCTTGCTCGCGATCCACTCCTGCTTCAACTGCTCCGGACCGCCAACCTTGAGCAGTGAGGTCGGCGTGAAGGCATGCTGCTGACCGATGGATGCCAGATGCTGCCCATGGAGGCCGATATGCGCTTTCAGCCAGGCGGGGGTGAGGATATGACCCGTGGCACCTGCTTCCCGGCGCAGGAGCGTGCGATCCGTGCATTTGCCGGGATTGAAGGTGACGGGGACCTGAATAGGTATGACCTTCGGCGTTGGGGCGAAGTGGGGATGCCTGGTCCATATCCCCGAGAGGACCGCCGCGTTTTCGTCCCACTGGGACATGGGCGGCAGCCCCAGGGTCGCCTCAATGGTCTTGACGATATTGACCTGGGAGTAGAGATGGGTGGCCAAAACACCTTTTTTGATCCAGGGACCCATAGCCAGTGCCAGCGTCCGATGCGCATTGATGTGATCGGCACCGGACTGGGCATCGTCTTCGGTCAGGAACACGACCATGTGCTTCCATTCCGGGGTGGTGGACAGATAGTGGATGAATTTCGCCGTCGCATAATCGCTGTTGGCGACGAAGTAATCGGGGGTGTAGTAACAAGGCGCCAGACCAGCGGTATGGTCGTCGGGCAGCCAGATATACACAAAGTGCGGGAATTTCGCCGCCGGATGCTTTTGGAGCCAGCCGATAGCCAGCTTCACCCGGTCGGTGTCGAGGATCATCCGGTCCCAGGAAGGATAGCTCCTGGCCACATGGACCCTGAGCGCTGCGCGGATCACCCCATCCCGGGCGCGGGTGATATCTTCGCCGAAGTCCTCGAATGACACATGGCTTTGCAGGAGATCGTTAAAGAGATACAGACGTTCCGGATAACTGATCCACGGATTGGTGAAGTCCCCCAGTTTCTCGTAATAGTGATAGGGATTGTGGGCGCCGGGCGCTTCGGGTTTTAAGGAAGCCGATCCGCCGGGTCCGGCGTTCCAGAGCAGGCCTCGATTGGAGTAATACTCAGGCCACAGGCGCTGGACAACATCAGAGTCGGAGGCACCGTCCACCCATTGATGCCCTTGCGCAGTGACTTCGCCATCGGCCATGAAGTTGACGAAAAGCGCATAGTGATGGGCGAGCTTGTATAGATTGGGCAGTTCTTTCTGGTTATAGAGATCAAAATGGGGGTCCGCCCACTTCCCGGCCGCTGGGTAATCTCCGAGATCCTCATCGAAGGTCTTGTTCTCCCGCAGGATGAAGACCACATAGCGGATATGTTTTTTAAGAAAGGCGGTGGTTTGGACATCCTGCGTGTGCTGCGCTGTGCGCTGAGACAGGGCGAATCCATCGTTGCGGAGGGAGTCCTGGGTCCACTGAGCGAGATGCGTGGGGAGTTCGGACAGTTCCACCTTCTGCAGGACCCCGTGCATCATATTGCCAATATACTGCCATTGGAGATTGGGGCCTGAGCCCAGACCCTTGGCGCAGGTCACATAGAGGGCGCCATCGTTTACTGCCAGTGCTGTGGGATACCACGCGGTGGGGATCAGTCCCAAGCGTTGGCCGGTATGAACGTCGTAGACGGCTACATCATTGTTCCCGGCATTGGCGACGAAGAGCTTGCCGTCGGCGACGGCAAGCCCGTCCGGATAACTGCCGGGCGGCGCGTTGCGGTAGGGATTATCGTTGATAATGCGCACCGACTGCAGCGTCTGCGTGCTGATTTCGACCACCTTGTCGATGTTGGCGTCGGCGACAAAGACGTCGGGGCCGCCGGGCACTGCCACCATCGCGCTGGGATGTACGCCAGCGGCGACGGTAGAGGGGTCCACCGCATGGCCAGTGGCGACATGACCGAGCACCCGGAAGGTTTGACGATCCAGAACGGTCACGCCGTTGCTGCCCCAGTCGCTCACCACCAGTCGCCGCCCCTGATCGGCGAGGGCGACGGCAAAAGGATAGGGACCCGCGTTCACATAATCCGTTTTGCCGCTGGCGATATCGATGCGAACCAGGCTATTGGCCAGCATACCGGTGACATAGAGGTGATGGTTGTCGGGGCCAATCACTACGGAGTCGGGATAAAACAGATACTTCTTTTGCTGGTCGCCCTGGTATTGGTAGGGATACTGATTCCTGGGGAAAGATTGCCATTGCAGGAGGTACTGACGGATGACGCGCGCCTTGCCGTCTTTGCTGCGCAGGGCGATGACCTTATCGGAATCGCCGCCCGTGGCGTAGAAAACACCGTCAGGTCCCGCCGTCAGGCCCTGGAAAAAATCGCTGTGAGAAAGCAAAGTGGTGGGAATGGCTATCGGATTACTTTCCGCCGCAAGAGTGGCCTTGGCCTGAGCAATTTTCTGCACGGCGTCTTCCTTGGGCACATAAACCGTACCAGTGGCGCCCGTATGAAGAGGATTCAGCGCAATCCCGCTTCCGCCGCGGGTGGCCAGGGCAACGGGCTTAGTAGGAACGATCTTGGAGAACGCCGCCAGACGATCTATGCGTTTGAGGGTTTGTGCGTCATAAAAGGTGAGGGTCTGGAAGGGCGTGGCGCCGTTGGCAAGCACCGCGACCTGGTTACCGCGTATGGCGAGCATCGTGGGCAGATTTGGGGTCCCATTCAAGCGGCCTACCGGGGCAACCGCTCTCCCGGTGGGTAGTATGGCTTTGGGAGGTGTCGCCTTCACGCCGTTCATCGCCGCCAATTCGGACGGGTATTCTGCTGGACTATCCAGAAAAGAACCGGCCAAAGCCATTCGGCTCAGAGCCAGAGCGGAAATTGCGCATAGCATAGTTAAATGAATCGGCCGGACCATTATTTTATTTCCTCATTATGATGCAAAGACTAAGGGCATTTTACTTGCCAGAGGCTCGATAACTACCCTTTGTCAAATCATGACGGCATAACTTGACAAAGTGCGCTGCGTCACAAGACGCAGCGCAGAAAACCGGCTTAGAATTTGGCCGCTACCGTCACAAAATACTGCCGTGGAGCTCCCGGATCAGCCAGAATGGCGCCGGCACTGTTACCACCGAAGTACCCACCACTGGTGATGTACTCAATAGGATTATACTGGGCATCAAAGAGATTATATATTCCCACGGAGAGCTTCACGTCTTTCAGAGTGGGGATGTATTGATTCAATCGGGTCGTTTTTATCCCAAGGCTAAGGTTGGAGACATTGTATCCCGGCTGCTTCTGGTGCGACGGCGCACCGGTCACGTTGTTGAAGAGATACTGTGAACTGGTGTACTGATCCACAAACTGTGGGGAGAACAGAAATCCATGATAGTAGTACCGATAGTCAATACCAGCGCTCATAGTGAGGTCGGGGCTATAAGATACATTGGCGCCATATAACGTCGTACCACCACCCTGCGGAGTATATGAGGTATAGTACGAATGATTGAGTGCCAGATTGGCGAACAGGTGCCAATTCCAGGAGGGGTTGTCGGCAATGGCGATATTCACGCCATTCACCACCGCATTGGCCGAAGCAAACTTGGTCTGTGCGATGTTTGTCAGATAGGTCGCTATGGTCTCATTGGCCAAGTGATCATAATAGTAGTTGATGTTGAACGTGAAGTTATGCAGCAACATCCAGTTATGCACTAAAAATTTGGCTCCGACTTCATAATCTGTGCTTTTTACCGGCTTCAAACTGTTGAAGTCTATGCTGCCTCCGTGGCTGTTATAGGCGCCAAAGTTATTGTCGGTGGGATTTTGATAAGACTGGGCATAATGGGCATATAGTGAGCCCCACTTTACCGGGGCAAAGCGAACTCCAACCGAAGGTTCAAGACCGGATATGGTATCCGCAGCACTGTTGATCAGCGTCTGATTTTGGGCACCTGCAGGAAGATTGGTGAATACCTGATTCCCATTATTGTACATTTGGGTCTGGTACTGGACCGCAGCAACGCCCGGCGTTATCTTTAAACCGGATAATGGCGTAATCGTATCCTGAACAAATCCCGCCAAATAGTTGTTATAAAGAACGTCACTATTGTATTGACTGGGAAACGACGGACTGGTGCCTAGGAGCGTATTATACCCTGCATATCGGCTGG
>DAIAVG010000095.1 GCA_027445725.1 Acidithiobacillus sp. | reverse complement strand
GGGGCGATCAGCAAACCTTGACCCCGACCTGGTGCCGGGCTGCCGAGCAGACCGCGCATGCGTTCCCACGCAGTCTCCGTCCTCATCACGGTTAGCGCCAAGCCGCCATCTTCCATATAGAGTGATCCGCACTTCACAGCAGACCCTGCTGCTTGATCATCATGACAATGGGAAAAGCCAGCACGATAAACGTCGTCGGAAAAATGAACAGCACGAGCGGCAGCATCAGCTTGACTGGGGCTTCCATCGCCAGCTTTTCCGCACGCTGAAAGCGCTCCATGCGCCGTCTTTCCGCCTGCATGCGCAAGATTTTGCCGATGCTGGCCCCAACCTGCTCGGCCTGGATGATCGAAGACACTACCGAACTGACTTCCGGAATCTTCAGACGATCATCCATGCGGCGCAGGGCGTCTGCCCGTGACAGCCCCGCACGCAAGTCACGCAGAACCAGAAAGAACTCCTGGCGCATCGGGCCAACCGGCCCCTTTTCCACAGTCTGGGCCAACGCCCCCGAAAAGTTCGTGCCGGCCTCCACGGCCAAAACGATATAATCGAGGAACATCGGTAACGCCTTGAGAATGTCTTTCTTGCGGCTGTTGTAGCGGCCGTTCAGCCACATTACCGGGTAGACAAAGCCCAGTATCCCGACCATCGTCGCAAGAAACAGCCCCGTTGAGCCTAACGGCCTGGTCCCGAGCCAGATCAGCACAAAAGCCGCTGTAGCGGCTATGAAACGAATGGCATAGAACTCTTCGGCATTCATCATGTAATTGGCGCCGGACCGGGCCAGCTTGCGATGGGCACTTTCGAGCCACGGAGCGGGCATGCGACCACCCGCATAGTAGGCGACAAAACGCGTCAACGGCCAAATGAAACGCAACAGTGGGGGTAACGGGTCGAGATAACCACGCTCATCATCAGGAACCTCCCAGTGCAGGCCGGAAAATGCCCATATCACCAAGATCACGGTCAAAGCCACTGCCAAACCGATGGCGATGTAGTACCAGATCATCACTGGACTCCTTTCAACTAATTACTTCAAACATTATTATACGTCGATGCTGGTAATCTTGCGTATGCCGATGTAACCCATGAACTCCATGGCGGCAATCAGGGTGAGTACCCCCCAACCCGTGACGCTGTGAAACAGGGGATGCATGGCGACCGGCTGCAACTGGGTGAGCACCAGCATAAGCAGGATAGGCAGGCCGGACATTACTACTCCCTGAATCTTGCCCTGCGCCGTCAAGCTCTTGATTTTTCCTTCCGTCTGCATCTTCGTGTACAGTGTTTCCGCCAACGATTCCAGCATGTCTGCCAGATTGCCGCCGACCTCTCTGGCAATGCGCAATCCCGCAGAAAAAAGCATGAACTCTTGAATGGGCAGGCGCCGCTCCATATCCCTCACCGCATCTTCAAAGCTGGCCCCCAACCGCTGGGAACGAATGAGCATGGCGAACTCCTGACTCAAGGGGGCCTTGCTCTCATTCACCAGATTTTCCATGGCAACCGCCAGGCTGGACCCCGCCCGCAGCGAACTGGACAGCATCATCAACGCGTCCGGGAACTGCGAAACAAACTGATCCAGGCGTTTTTGGCGCACCATCGCCACGATCCACTTCGGTGCAAAGATCGGCAGCAACACACTGGCGGTGGTAAATATCGGGTTCGAGGTAATGATCCATACCAATACCGGAACAAACAGGAAAGCGGCAAAGTTGACATAGGTCAACTTTTCAAAATCGACGAAGATGAAGAGATCCTCCAGTTCCCTGTAGGTACCCTCCTTGATGCGCTTCTCTTGCCATTTCGCGCTCTTTCCGAGGGCTTGCATGAAAATCACGGCGAAGAACAGAATGGCGCCGAACATGACCCCGCCGATCAAATAGATATGCATATCGCGGTTCATAGTCTCATCCCCCCGCTTTTATTGCCCTGGAAGATGCTGCGATCCACGTCGATTCCGCGTTTGGCCAGATCTTCGTAAAACTCCGGTATCGCCCCGGTCGCGATAAAATCGCCCTGGATTTTACCATCGGAACCATAGCCCTTTTGGTTGAAGAGGAAAATATCCTGGAGCTGAATGGTGCCATTCTCCATGCCCGTCACTTCCGTGATATAGGTGATCTTGCGGCTGCCACAGGAAAACCTGGTCTGCTGAACGATCAGCTGTACCGCGGAGGATATCTGCTGGCGAATAGCCTGCAGGGGCAACTCCATCCCGGCCATCAGCACCATCACTTCCAGACGGGACAAGGTATCGCGGGGCATGTTCGCGTGGACGGTGGTCAGCGAACCATCATGACCGGTATTCATGGCCTGCAACATATCCAGGGCTTCGCCGCCGCGACACTCGCCAACGACGATGCGGTCTGGACGCATGCGCAAGCTGTTGCGCACCAGATCGCGGATCGTTACGGCCCCCTGTCCCTCCACATTGGGCGGCCGCGCCTCCATGGATACCAGGTTGGGCTGATAAAGGCGCAGTTCCGCAGCGTCCTCGATGGTCACCAAACGCTCGTGGCCTGGAATGAAATTGGACATGATGTTGAGTAGAGTGGTTTTACCTGATCCGGTACCGCCAGAGATCACGATGTTGCGGCGTTGCTCCACGGCCAAGCGCAGAAACTCTATCATTGGTTTGCTTGCCGAATTGTAGCGGACCAGATCCTCGTCCGTCATCCGGTTTTTGGCGAACTTACGGATGGTGATGCACGGCCCCTTGAGCGCCAACGGCGGTATGATGGCGTTGACGCGGGAACCGTCCTTTAAGCGTCCGTCAACCATCGGCGAGCTTTCATCGATACGCCGCCCAAGGGGAGCGATGATTCGTTCGATGGCCGACAACACGCTCTTGTCACTGGAAAACAGGATTTCGGACGGCGTTAAGCGACCACTCTTTTCGACAAAGATCTCGTCATACCTGTTGACCATGATTTCCGTGATGCTGTCGTCGGCAAGGAGCACTTCCAGCGGTCCCAGACCAACCGCTTCGTGAAGGGCGGCCTGTACCAACCGCTCCCGGTCGCAGTCTTTTGCCAATGACGGGTCCTCATTGATAATCTCTTCGATCAGCTCTTTCGTCCGCTGGCGCAATTCCAGTTCGGTCATCTTCGTGGTATCAATGCGCCGAAAATCCATGCGCGATATCAGGCGCTCCTGAACGATGCGGAGGGTGGCGAACTGATGATGGTCACGCGAGACCTGCGGCGTCGCCCCGGTCGCAGCGCCGTCGCTAGAGGAGATCCCTCCCACCGCCACAACCGGGGCAGCCACCGCCTCCCCCATTGGCGGCGGCGCTTCTCGTGGGACATCCACCTCAGTCGTTTTATTGAGTACCTCCACCGTCAGCAGATAACTGCCAATCTCCACGATGTCGCTGGGCCGCAAAGGGCCCGTGGTGCCGCTGATGCGGTTCCCGTTGACCTTCACGCCGAAGGCGCTAGCTTCGTCCTTGACGAACATCGCCGATTCATCCTGAAAGAAGGTGGCGTGCTTCCGCGCCACCTGCCATCCCTGCAGGACAACCAGATTTTCGTCCGACTTTCCCACCGAACAGCTATTGGCAGCGCAATTGACCTGCTCGCTCTTCCCGCGGGAGTTGGTGATGTTGATTCGAAACATGCCCTACCTCCTGGGTCAGGATTGAGTCTTGAGCGGGATGGTCGTCTGCACCGCTACAGGGGGCGTTTTTGCCGGGGAGGTAGAGGCGGGCTCGGCTTTCCCCGCCGCGTCCGGGGCTGCCGGGCCCGGCGCCGCGGGCGCCTTCCCTGACTGCGATTCACCCGCTTTTCCCACCCCGGCCGGAAGCAGGTGGCTGCCCGGCCCCACGCCGAAGCCTGGCATGTAGATCCCTTTGCCCGCCGTTGCATTGAACTGTCGCATGAGCTGCGTGCCCCGCAGTACCGCTTCCTGGTTCACGACAGAGTTTGGATTGAATACCACAGGGGTAACGAAGATCACCAACTCACTCCTGCTCGCCTGAAAGTTATTGTTCTTGAAAAGGTATCCGAGGATTGGGATATCGGAGAGCCAGGGGAACTTGGTCAGCGTTGACGAACCTATGGAGTGAATCAGTCCGGAAAGTACGATGGTCTGGCCGCTGTGTACATTCACCACCGATGTGGTTTTGCGCGTCAGAAAACCCGGATAGCCGTTGACCGTCACACTAGGGTCGATCTGACTCACTTCCGTTGAGATGCTGGCCAGCACGTTGCCCTTGGCATCGGCCTCCGGCTTGATGTCGAGTTGTACGCCGTACTTTTTATAAAGCACAGAAGTCTGGCCGAGGGCGCTGCTAATCGGAATGGGCACTTCGCCGCCGGCAAGGAAGGTCGCATTGCCGCCGCTGCGGGTACTGAGCTGGGGGTTGGCGAGGATATAGGCGTCACCGCTCTGAACCGCCAGATTGATCGTCGAGGTCAGCGTCGAAACGAGGCCAAGATAACTCGCGAACGGGTTCACGGTCAGCGGCAGACCCTGCAATGGCCCGGCTGGTCCGTTCAATGTGTTGCTCTGCAATCCGCCTTGGGTCACATCCCCCAATCGATACGTACTGTTATGCACGAAGTCACCCACCAGCCCGACCGATGGTCCGGCGATGCCCTGTTGCCACTGGATACCCAGGTTGTGCAATGCATTTTTCTTGAAATCGACCACCTGCACATCCAGGTAAACCATGCGCCGCATCCCGACACTGTCGGACCTGACCATATCGGTGACGCCGGGGAAGGTCTTGGCGATATCGGCCACCCGTTTGCTTTCCGTTGGATCAAGGCTGCCCGAAAGGACGATCCTCCCTCCTTCCTGATCAATATGCAGCCCCGGCACGCCATGAAGTACCGCCGACACCTGCCGGTAGCTTTGCCCCGTATCATCGCCAGTGACGAAAATATGATACGCCGATAGTTCGTTTGTTTTTGACCACACATATAAATCGGTAGTGCCAGTACCGGTGGCCAGCAAAACGATTTGTCCCTTCAACGTCTTGACCCCGATAATCTTCCCATTTCCGATGGCGACCCGGGTAACTCCTTCGGCTGGCAGGACCATGACCTGTCCATCGTAAAGCTGCAGCGTGTGGCGCACCATGGGTACCTGGGCAACCGGGGCGTAATTCCCTGGGGCCGCCAGAGCAAGAGCAGGTTGTATACCGGCCAAGGCGCCGGAGACGGCGAAGGCAACAGTTCGAAACCGTGTGTTTACTTTGTTGATCATTGCATTCCCTTTTGCATTTGGGCGGCAGCGGACTGGTCGAGATGGAGAATAGACTGGAGGCCGGAAACGGCTTTTTTCATCGCGTTCTGCTGCTTGCTGATACTATCCTGGGTAGTACTGGCCTGGGCGGCGCCCTTGTTGGACACGCCAGTGCCCATACCTTCAATCTGGCTGGCCACATTGCCACTGCCACCACCGATGATGTACTGCACCGTGGCTTCGGAATCTCCTCCCGTGGCGCTGCCATTGCCTAGCGCGGCCTCGGAAAGTGACGGGATATGAGGTGCATTGGGAGGTACAGCATGCGGGCTCAAAACGATCCGCAGCTGGCCAGCCTGTTGCGCCAGCGCCAGCTGCGCCGCCTGTTCTGGAGTCACCTGCAAGGTAATGTTGCCATAGCTATCCAGCGCCGTTTGGGCCTCGAGCACGTTGTTGTCATGCACCAGCAGCGGCGTGAATTTCGTGTTCTGCCCCGTGGCCAGAACCAGGGCGCGATGGAGCAGAGGGATCAGGCTGCCGGCGTTTCCCGATCCGCTGCTGCCGGTCTTAACCAGCAACACATCCACGCGATCACCTGGGCGTATCAAGCCTGCGAGGGCATTG
>DAIAVG010000094.1 GCA_027445725.1 Acidithiobacillus sp. | reverse complement strand
CGCTACTGCGTGATGCGTTGATGCCAATTTCCGCAGAGGAGGAGGCCCGGATTACCGTATTACTCACGCAGCGCCTCGCAGGCGTGCCCTTGGCCTACTGCTTAGGCGAGTGGTCATTCTACGGACTGGATCTGTGCGTGGCTCCCGCGGTGCTGATCCCTCGCCCGGATACCGAGACCTTGGTGACTCTGGCCCTTGAGGGGTTGGCAGAGAATGACGCGGCGCGGGTGCTTGATCTTGGTACAGGCTCCGGGGCCATTGCATTGGCCATTGCCCAGGCGCGACCGCTGGCGGAGGTCTGGGCCGTGGAGCGCAGCCCGGCGGCGTTACAGGTCGCGCGCGCCAATGGCGCGCTTCTGGCGCCGCAGGTGCACTGGCTGGAGGGTGACTGGTACGCACCACTGGATAACGCCTTGCGGTTTAATCGGATTGTGGCCAATCCCCCTTATCTGGCCGATAACGATTCACACCTTCCTGATTTGCGTCATGAGCCTTGGGAAGCCCTGGTGGCCGGTCCCAGCGGTTTGGAGTGCCTGGAACGCATCATCGCAGGCGGCTACGAACGCCTCTCGCTACTCGGCATGCTGTTGCTGGAGCATGGTCCTGATCAGGGGAACGCGGTGCGCGGCCTGCTCAACAACGCCGGCTTCAGCGCTGTGCAAACCCGTTGTGATCTGGCCGGGCGCGAACGCGTGAGCAGTGGAACAAGGATTTAACCATGCCCGAATTGCCTGAAGTCGAAGTTACCCGACTGGGTATCGCCCCCCATCTGCTGGGACGGCGTCTGGAGGGTGCCGTGGTGCGGGATGGTCGCCTGCGTCTGCCGGTGAACGCCGATCTTGCCGGGCGGGTGGCCGGGCAGCGCCTGCTGAACCTGCGGCGACGGGGTAAATACCTTCTGCTTGACCTGGAACGGGGAGCGATCCTGATCCACCTGGGGATGAGCGGACACCTGCGCGTCCTCCCGCAAAGCACCCCGGTGCAGAAGCATGATCATGTCGATCTGCTCTTTGCCGACGATCTGTGCTTGCGCTTCCACGACCCGCGCCGTTTTGGAGCCGTATGCTGGCTCGCCGATCCCGACCAGCATCCGTCCCTCCGACATCTGGGGCCAGAACCGCTGGGCCATGATTTTACAGCGGAATACCTGTATCAGCGAAGCCGAAACCGGCAGATACCGGTTAAATCCTTCCTCATGGATGCCCATATCGTCGTCGGCGTCGGTAATATTTACGCCAATGAGTCTTTGTTTGCGGCGGGTATTGATCCGCGCCGCCATGCGGGGCGTGTTGCTTTGCCGCGTTATGCAAAGCTGGCGCAGACCGTGCGTGATGTCCTGCAGGCTGCTATTGCCCAGGGCGGAACGACCCTGCGCGATTTCACCCGGCCCGATGGCAGAAACGGCTATTTTCGACTATCTCTTGCGGTGTATGGACGAGAAGGGGAACCCTGTACGCAGTGCGGTACGCCGTTACACGGTGTCCGTATCAGCGGCCGGGCGACGACCTATTGTTCCCAATGTCAGCGCTGACCAGTCGGGAGTAGGCATGAGTGAACCGGGTTTGTTGGAATTGTCCCCCATTCTGCAGGGGCTGCGCGCGTTGAACGGTTGGCGGCAGAAAGTAATTGCCGGTCTTCATGAAATGGCGGCGTTGACGGCCGATCTGGGCTTGCTGCCCAGTGGGACCATGCTGCAACTGGAAACATTGGCTTATGAAACGGAGCAGGACAGCCTGCGTATCGCTTTTGTCGGCGAGTTTTCGCGCGGGAAGACCGAGCTGATTAATGCCCTCTTTTTCTCGGATATGGGGGCGCGTCTGCTGCCCTCCAGTTCCGGTCAGACGACTATGTGTCCGGTGGAGATTCGCGGCGCGCCACAGGGGCGGCCCGGTTTGCAACTCCTGCCCATTGCCAGCCGCAGCCTTGATGTCAGCATCGAAAAACTCAAAAGGGCAGGGAGCGCGTGGACGCGATTGCCGCTGGTGCTGGAAGAAAAAAACGAACGGTGCCAGGCGTTAGCTCATCTTACGGAAACGGTTTGTGTGACAATTGAGGATGCTCGCCGCATTGGACTCTGCCCGCCGCTCAACCGTACGCCCAAAGATCGCGAGCGCACGGTTTGTCCCTCCTGTGGTCTCGGTAAGGTGCTAATCCCGCGCTGGCGTCACGCCTTGCTTTATCTGGCGCATCCTATGCTGGATGCCGGCCTCACGGTGCTGGACACTCCCGGCCTCAACGCTATCGGTGCAGAGCCCGAACTGACTTTCGGTATGCTCGCCGATGCAGATGCCATTATTTTTGTTTTGGGTGCGGACACGGGCGTTACCCAAAGCGATCTGACCATCTGGGACCAGTATCTGATACGCAATGCACACCAGAAGCAAATTGTGCTCCTCAACAAGATTGATACCCTCTGGGACGAATTGCGTGACTGGTCGGGGGTGGTGGCAGAAATTGAACAGCAGGTGGACAAAACGGCGGAACGGCTGCGTATTCCTCGTGAGCAGGTTATCCCGGTTTCCGGTCAGAAGGGGCTCGTCGCCCGAATCCGCCAGGACCCGGAACTGCTTGAACGCAGCGGGATGGCAGCCTTGGAGCGTTCCATCGCCGAGGTGCTACTGCCCGCACGGCAAGCGGCCATACAGGCTAAATGCCGGGCCCTGGTAGAGCGCGTCGTCATGGATCAGAAGAATCTGTTGCATGAGCAAATGAATAGAATCACGGCGCAAATGGAGAGTGTGCGTAGCCTCAAGGATCGGACTGCTGAGAAAGTGCCCGAACTGGTGGCACAACATCAGCGGTTACTCCAAAGCTTTGAGAAAGACCGGCATGCTTTCGAGGAAAAAAAGGCGGCTTTCCGTCAAGCGGTTGAAGAGTGCCTGCTCGTCCCCTTAGCTCCTGCCTCCTTTGATTTCGTGATCAGCAACGCCAAAGCGGAGATGCTCTCCGTATGGACGACGGCAGGTATCGTCGAACGTTTCAGACTGTTCTTCGCGGAGGCCATAGCTCATTTTGACAAGGCGCTACAGGGTGCGCAGCAGGTGTCGGTACTGGTGGCTGGGGAGTATCAAGCGCTGCAGAACCGTTATCGTTTGCCCGCGTTGCGGACGGTGCCCTATGCCATTATGCCGCGGCGGGCGGAACTCATTGATATGGCGGAAAATTATGAGCGATTCGGGATGATGCTGGAGATCGCCATGAACACCCAGAGTGCCGTAGTGCGCAAGGCCTTCTTGACCGTAGCCAGTCGAACCCGCGATTTCGTCGTAGAAACCAGACGGGAGGCAGAGACCTGGGTAGATGAGATCATGGCGGTCATGAACCAGCAGCTGCAGGTTTTTCATGACAATGCCGAAGAGGAACTCAATGCGCTGCAAAGTATTGCTCAAACCATGGGTAATATTGATACCCGCATTCAGCAACTACACCAGGGCCTACAGATTGCGCAGGAGCAAATGGCCCGTCTCGACCGTCACTCGGCGCCATTGCTCCATCTGTTGCGGGAGCCGGTCAGCACTGCCCCGTAAGCTGCAGAAATTTTTGTTCCAGGGTTTCCGGCGACTCTGCATGGTCGGGGTCGCTGAGGATGCAGTCGACGGGGCAGACCTCCATGCATTGCGGGGTGTCATAGTGACCGACACACTCCGTACAAAGATTGGGATTAATGACGTAGATCTGCACGCCCATGCTGATGGCATTGTTGGGGCATTCCGGCTCGCAGACATCGCAATTAATGCACTGATCGTTAATGAGTAGGGACATTATATTCTCCTCAAGGCAACTTATGTATTCTACTTTTCTGCAGCGTTGGGGTCCATGCCGATACGAAAATGCTGCTTTAAGGCGGTGGCCACGGCGGGCTGGACGAAGGCATCCACATCCCCCCCCAGACGGCTGATTTCACGCACGAGGCTGGAAGAGAGAAAGGTGTGCTGATCGGAGGTCATCAGGAAGAGCGTCTCAATCTGGGCATCCATGCGCCGGTTTATGGAAGCCAGTTGAAACTCATGCTCAAAGTCCGATATGGCGCGCAGTCCGCGCAGGATCAGATGGGTCTTTTCCTCCTGAAGCAGGTGAATCAGCAGGCCAGGAAAGGGCCGTACCCGCACTCCCGGAATCCCGCCTAAAGTTGCCTCAGCGAGCGCGACCCGTTCTGCGAGAGGGAAAATGGTCGTTTTCGCCGTTTGGGCGGCTACCGCCACTACGACCTCGTCGAATAGCGTTGCTGCCCGCCGCACCAGATCTTCATGACCGTTGGTGATGGGATCGAAGGTGCCCGGATAAATGATCCGGCGCTCTATGTTGGGCCTAGTCATGGGAATGCTCCGGCAAAATCATATAAAGAACGTAGTGCGAATCACCGCAGCGGCCCCGCCGATGGACTTGCCAATGGCTGGGAATTAAGGTGTCATCCCACTGCTCCGCGGCGGAGGTCTCCAGATACAGCCAGCCTTCCGCAGCGAACTGCTTTCCATTCCACAATATCGGGGCCATCCGCGCCGGCCAGCCTTGGTCGAAGGGTGGATCGGCGAAAATGATATCAAAGGGCCGGGTGCCATGTTGCAGGTATCCCAGTGCATCCGGACCCGCCAACTGCGGAGCCGCTACTCCGCAGGCTGCCAGATTCCGGGACAGGAGTTGGCGGTGTTGTGGGTCTTTCTCGATGAAAACGACTTCTTGTGCGCCGCGTGACCAGGCTTCCAGTCCCAGTGCGCCGCTACCTGCGAAAAGATCCAGCACCCGTGCCCCGGTCACCCGTCCTCCCAGCCAATTGAACAGTGTCTCGCGCACAGCGCCCGGTGTGGGGCGCAGGGAAGGACCGGTCGGGGTGAGCAACCGCCGGCCGCGATGACGACCCGCAATAATAGAGACGCTCATGCGTGCCGATTCCGTGGCAAGAAACACCGCTCATGGCGTGGTGCGGCATCGCGCGCATTGTTCGATTCCGCCCTTCGGTGGATAATGTAAAGATTCATAGCGTCTGAGGTCTGCTTAACCCAATGGCGTTCAACTGGTTCAAGCGTAACAAAAGCCTTCCTGCGGGGGAAACGCCGTCCGCAGAGACCATCTCCCCGGTTGCTGGGGTGCCGGCTACAGCGGAAGAGGTCGCGCCGGCAGAAGCCCTTTCCGATACACCCGGAAAAGGGCTTTTCTCCCGTCTTCGACAAGGCCTGACCCGAAGCCGGGAACAACTGGTCGAGGGTGTGGGGCGTCTGGTACTCGGTAAAAAGGTCATTGATGCAGAATTGCTGGAGGACCTGGAAGCCTTACTGCTGCAAGCTGATCTGGGCGCCGCTGCAACCCGTGAAATCATGGACAGCGTGACGGAACGGGTGCGTCGCAAGGAACTCACGGACCCCAACGCGCTCCAGGCGGCGTTGCGCGAGTCGCTCCTCGACATCCTGCGTCCCCGCGCGCAACCCTGGTCGCCCGAGAAGGGGCGTTCTCAGGTATTGCTTATGGTGGGTATCAACGGGGCGGGCAAAACGACCACCATCGGCAAGCTGGCTGCGCACTGGAAGGCGGAGGGTTTCGGTATTGTCCTCGCCGCCGGAGACACCTTCCGCGCCGCCGCCGTGGAGCAGTTGCAGGGCTGGGGTAAACGGGTGCAGGTGCCTGTGGTGGCGCAGGGGACGGGCGCCGACAGTGCTTCCGTAATCTTTGATGCGCTGACTACGACCCGTGCGCGCGGCAGCGAGTTGCTCATCGCCGATACCGCCGGACGTCTTCATACCCAGGGCCACCTCATGGAAGAGTTGAAGAAGATCAAGCGGGTCCTTGGTAAACAGGACCCGGAGGCGCCACACCAGATCTGGCTGGTGCTGGACGCCGGTACCGGCCAGAATGCCCTTAATCAGGT
>DAIAVG010000093.1 GCA_027445725.1 Acidithiobacillus sp. | reverse complement strand
CGCCTGCGCCAGCAAATGCGCGGTGGAATGGCGGATCACCTCCAGACCATCTGCGCTGTCGCGGGTGACAATCGCCACTTCCGCATCCTGATCCAGCACCGCCGAAAGATCCTTGAGGATGCCGTCGACCCGCATGGCTACCGCCGCCCTAGCGAGGCCGCTGCCGATCGCTCGCGCCAGCGTCAGCCCGGTCACGGGCTCCGCAAACTGACGACGACTACCGTCCGGCAACTGGATATCTGGCATAGCCCCTCCAAAGAAAAAGCACCAGCGAGCATTGCCCCTCTGGTGCGGGATTTGGTAGGCGCGGGCGGTTTCGAACCGCCGACCTCTACCGTGTCAAGGTAGCGCTCTCCCCCTGAGCTACGCGCCTGCAGCCCGCAAATGTACCGACTAGCGGGCTATACGTCAAGATCTGCGCAACATCGGCAGTACATTAAAGCGCCAGATAAAGCCCGGGATGGCAAAAACGGCGAACATGCACAGGGCAACCACATAAAACTCCCAACCCTGATCGTGGATCTGACCATCCAGACTACGCTCCATACCCATACCGATGATGCCGACGATGAGATACATTACCAGCCACTCAAGCAGATACCACTGCAACGCTTTGTCACCGGCTGCGGCACGGAAAAAGAACAGGCGATTACTCAGCCACGGCAGATTAGCCGCGATAAAAGCCAGTGCGATATAGGCTAGCACCCAGTCTTGCATAGTCATCAGATCACTCCCTGCATGGCGTAGAAGCAAAAGGCCATCAACGGCCCCGGCAGAATACCCAATACCAATAACGCCAGGCTGTTGATGCTGAGGGCGGTACTGGCCAAGTCGTCGCGCACGATAATCCCCGTCTCGGCATCCGCTTTGTCAAAGTACATCACTTTGACCACGCGCAGATAATAAAATGCCCCGATCACCGCCAGCAGTACGCCGATCACCGCAAGCCAGACATAGCCGGCGGCAATCACGGCCTGAAACACCGCCAATTTGGCATAAAAACCCACCGTCGGCGGTACCCCAGCCATGGAGAACATGATGATCAGCATCAGGAAGGCATACCAGGGCTTGCGCTGCGCCAGGCCCTTGAAGTCATCAATACGTTCCGCCTCAAAACCCGCCCGGCTGAGCAGCATAATCATGCCAAAACCGGCCAGGGACATCAGCACATAGACCACGGTATAGAAAAACGCACTGGCCAGTCCGGCCTCGGTGCCCGCAACAATGCCCAGCGACAGGAATCCGACGTGACCGACGGTGGAATATGCCAGCATCCGCTTAATATTCTGCTGGGCAATAGCGATCACATTACCGACCACCAGAGACACCAGGCTCAGCGCGACAAAAATTTGCTGCCAGGATTCCAGCATTCCGTAGCCACCGTCTACCAGCAGACGGATGATCAGGGCGAAGGCGCCAATTTTTGGTGCCGAGGCGAGGAAGGCTGTCACCACCGTGGGCGCGCCCTGATAGACGTCGGGTAACCACATATGAAAAGGTGCCGCGCCCAGTTTGAAGGCAATACCGGCGACAATAAACACAATGGCGAAGACCAGTACCAGATTACTCGCAGTCACATTCACCAACGCGCCGGCAATATTCCGCACATCCAGGGTCCCCGTCAGACCGTAGAGAAGCGACATACCGTAGAGCAGCATTCCGGAGGCCAGAGCGCCGAGGACGAAATACTTCAACCCGGCTTCCGTCGCCACCACACTGTCGCGATAAAAGGCGACCAGGGCGTACTGGCTCAGCGCCAGCAGTTCCAGCCCGAGATAAATGCTGAGCAGGCTGCCGCCCGAGACCATCACCATGATGCCCAGCAAGGCAAAGAGCAGCAGCACGAACACTTCGCCCCGATAAATGCCACGATCCACGAGGTAGCGCCTGGAATAGAGCACCACCATCAGTACAGCGAGATAGCTGAACAACTCCGCGACATTGGTGAAGGGGTCGAGAACGAAGAGACCGGCAAAGGCTGTACCGCTCTGCCCCATCTCAAAAATGGTCAGCACGACGGCACCGATCAGGGTCAGCACCGTCAGCACCACTGCAAGATCACGCAGACGATCGCCCCAGAACAAGTCCGTCAGCAAAACCACGCAGGCCATCGTCAGTACCCAGATTTCCGGTATGGCGAAAGTCCAGTGCATAAGGAATGAATTCATAGGCAAAGTCCTTTACGCCGGAATTTTGGAGAGAGACACCTGAGTTACCAGATGCTGTACCGAGCTGTGCACGATATTGAGGAAGGGCGCTGGCCAGAGCCCCAGTAGCAGGGTAAAAGCCGCCAGGGTACCCAATACAAACATTTCCCGACCATCAAGGTCTTTCAGCCCGGCCACCTCGGGATGGGTAACGCTGCCAAAAATCGCCCGCTTGAAGAGCCAGAGGGTATAACTGGCGCCGGTAATCAGGCCGGTAGCCGCCAGAATCGCCGCCCAGGGGCTCACCTGATAGGCCCCAAGCACCACCATAAACTCGCCGACAAAACCGGAAGTGCCCGGCAGGCCGACATTACCCATGGCAAAGAGCATCATCAGCGCCGCAAAAATCGGCATGACATTGGCCACACCACCGTAGGCTTTAATGTTACGGGTGTGCATCCGGTCATAGAGCACCCCAACGCAGAGGAACATGGCCGCACTGATAAAACCATGAGACAACATTTGAATGATACTGCCCTCAATCGCCACACTATCGAACACGAAAAAGCCCAGAGTCACGAAACCCATGTGAGCAATAGAGGAATAAGCTATCAGCTTCTTCATATCTTCCTGCACAATGGCCACCAGCGCGACGTAAATGATCGCGATGAGGGACAGGAGCATCATCAGCCAGGCCAACTTATGACTGGCGTCGGGCACAATGGGCAGGCTCAGACGCAGGAAACCGTAGGCACCCATCTTGAGCATCACCGCCGCAAGGATAACGGACCCCGCCGTCGGCGCCTCTACATGGGCGTCGGGCAACCAGGTATGCATCGGCCACATGGGAATTTTCACCGCAAAGGCGAGGAAAAAGGCCAGGAAGATGAGAACCTGCGCGGTCATTCCCAGAGGGGTTTTCTGAAACACCAGCAAACTGAAGCTGCTGTTGCTATGGTAGTATAGGTAGAGCAGCGCCACCAGCATCAGCACCGATCCCAGGAAGGTATACAGAAAGAACTTAATGGTCGCGTAGACCCGTCGCGGACCACCCCAGACCCCGATAATCAGGAACATGGGGATGAGCATGGCTTCCCAGAACACATAGAACAGAATGGCATCCAGCGCGCAGAAGACACCAATCATCATGCCTTCCATGATCAGGAAGGCTGCCATGAATTGTGCCACCCGCTCTTTCACATTCCGCCAGGAACTAATGACCACCAGCACCGTCAGGAAACTGGTGAGCAGAATAAACCACAGGGAAATCCCGTCGATGCCCAGGTGATAAAAGATGTTCAAGGAGGGAATCCAGGCAACCCGCTCGCTGAACTGCATCGCCGCCGTACGGGGATCAAACCCGGTGAAGAGTGGAATGGTCACGGCGAAGGCAGCGAGAGACACCAGCAGCGCCAGCCAGCGCGCGGCCTCGGCACGGCGATCGCCCACCGCGAGGACCAGCAGACCGCCAATGATTGGCACCCAGATGGCATAACTGAGGAGGGATGAATGCACCATACCTTACCCCCTCCAGACCACGAAATAAGTCATGAGTAGAATCAACCCGATAATCATCGCAAAAGCGTAGTGGTAGATATAGCCCGTTTGGACACGCCGCCACGACGATGCCGTCTTACCGATCTCACGGGCAGTACCGTTGACCATGATACCGTCGATGAGACGCTCATCGCCCACATGCCAGAACAAACGACCAAGTTGTAAGACGCCACGCACCAGAACCGTCTGGTTGAAAGCATCAAAACCGTATTTTCTCTCCAGCACCCAAATAAAGGGGCTGAGGAATCGGGTCAGTGCCACTGGCAGACCCGGACGTAACCAGTAGAACCAGGTGGCAACGGCAATACCAGAAAGTGCCAGCCAAAACGGCGCGGCCCGCAAACCGTGCAGCAGGAACTCTCCGGTACCTTGCCAATGAGTGCTGATCTCCCCAACGGTATTTAGCTGCGGGGCAATCACCAGCGAAGAGTCGAGGAAGTGTCCGAAACCGATAGGACCGATATAGGCCCAGCCTGCGTAAATCGCCGGAATCGCCAGCGCGATCAGGGGAATCGTAATCACCAAAGGTGACTCATGCAGATGTGAGCGGGTGTGCTCGTCCATACGCGGGGTACCATGGAAGACGAGAAAAAACATCCGGAAAGTATAGAGCGCGGTGACGAAGGCACCTACCACCAGCATGAACTCCGCCCAACCGGCTCCGGGCAGGGTAGAGAGCCCCACAGCCTCAATGATGAGATCCTTACTGAAGAAACCGGCGAAGGGTGGCATGCCCGATAACGCCAAGCTGCCGATCAGAAAGGTGATATAGGTGATGGGCATGGCCTTGCGCAATCCGCCCATTTTGCGGATATCCTGCTCGTTAGCCATCGCGTGAATCACCGAACCCGCTGCCAGGAATAACAAGGCCTTAAAGAAGGCGTGGGTCATCAGATGGAAAATTGCCGCGGAAAAAGCGGAAGCGCCCAGCGCCGCGGTCATGTAACCCAACTGGGAAAGGGTCGAGTAAGCAATGATGCGCTTGATGTCGTTCTGCACCAGACCGATGAGTCCCATAAAGAGCGCAGTCACCGCACCGATGATCAGCACCACGGTAAGGGCCATCGCTGACTCTTCATAAATCGGTGACATCCGCGCGACCATAAAAATACCCGCAGTGACCATGGTCGCCGCATGGATCAGGGCGGAAATAGGGGTCGGACCCTCCATGGATTCCGGCAGCCAGACATGCAAAGGCACCTGCGCCGATTTACCCATGGCACCGATAAACAGGAGCAAAGCAATCCAAGTCAACACACTCCAGGGATGACCGGGGATGATTTCTAACGTCTGCCCCACCAGATGGGGTATGGCCGCGAATACCGTGCGGTAATCCAGACTGCCGCAATAGTGGTATATAGCCGCAATCCCGATCAAAAAGCCAAAATCGCCAACACGGTTAACAATGAAAGCCTTGAGTGCCGCGACATTGGCACTTTCCCGCTGGAACCAGAAACCGATGAGCAGATACGAAACCAGACCCACAGCCTCCCAGCCAAAAAAGATCTGGAGAAAATTATTGCTCATCACCAGCATGATCATGCTGAACGTGAACAAGGCTATATAACTGAAGAAACGCGCGTAACCCGGATCACCGTGCATATAACCAATGGTATAAAGATGCACACACAGAGATACAAAGGTCACAATGACCAGCATCAGTGCCGTCAGGCTGTCGATATCAAAACCAATAGATACCGGAAGATGTCCCAATATCGCCCAGGTATAGACATTCCCGTAAAAGGTGATGCCGTGACTGGCCTGCCAAAGCACCGCTAAAGACAGATAGAGGGCGATAACCACCCCAGTGATCGGCGCCCAATGCGCCTGTCCCCGGAGCTTCCAGCCCCAGAAACCGGCCATCAGGGAGCCCGCCAGCGGCGCCAATGGAATGGCCAGATACACGGCGAGAGGGGGAAAGGCGTTTAACCAGTCAAAAACCCACATATCAACCCCTCAACTCGTCGATATCATCCACATTAATGCTATGGCGATTACGGAAGTACACAACCAGTATCGCCAGGCCAATGGCCGCTTCGGCAGCCGCCACGGTGAGAATAAAAAATACAAACACCTGTCCGTCGAGATTGCCGAGATAATGGGAAAATGCGACCAGGTTGATATTCACCGCCAGCAGCAGCAATTCAATAGCCATCAGCAGAATGATGACATT
>DAIAVG010000092.1 GCA_027445725.1 Acidithiobacillus sp. | reverse complement strand
CCCGGAGCCGGTCAGAAATATCAAGTGCAGTCTTTGGGTTCCGGATTTGTCGTCAGTTCCGATGGTTATGTTGTGACGGCGGCGCACGTGGTGAAGGGTGCCCAGAAGATCATCGTCAGCCTCACCAATCATCATCAATACACGGCCCACTTGGTGGGGTTATCGACGCGCATGGACGTTGCTTTGCTTAAAATCGATGCGAAGAATCTGCCAACGGTACAAATTGGTGACTCCGGCAAGCTGGAGGTCGGGCAATGGGTACTGGCGGTAGGATCGCCCTTTGGCTTTGAGAACAGCGTGACCCAGGGTGTGGTCAGTGCGACCTCGCGGCCTTTGCCGGATGACCCTTATATCCCGTTTATTCAAACGGATGTGCCGATAAACCCCGGCAACTCCGGTGGCCCGCTCTTCAACATGCATGGTCAGGTGATCGGTATCAACGACCAGATTTATACCAGTAGTGGCGGCTACATGGGGTTGTCCTTCTCCATCCCTATTAATGTCGCTATGGATGCTGTCAAGCAGTTAAAGTTACATCAGAAAGTGCATTTTGGCTGGCTCGGGGTCATGATTCAGGACGTCAGCATGGATCTTGCGAGGTCCTTCCACATGAAGGAGCCGGTGGGTGCGCTGGTGTCGCAGGTAGTGCCTGATGGTCCGGCCGCCAAAGCAGGGCTACGTCCAGGGGATGTCATTGTTTCCTTTGATGGCCAATCCATCTACAACTCGGGTCAGTTGCCGCCGCTGGTGGGTGCATTGCCGGCCGGCTTCAAGGCGAAGTTGGGTGTCATCCGTGATGGTAAACCCATGATCCTCAACATCGTGGTAGAGAGTCTGCCCGGTAATCTGGAGAATGCGGCGGAATCCACCGCGCCCGGCAGCCCTGCGCAGAAGGGCGAAGTCAAACGACTGAACGTGCAGGTGGGTCCGCTGACGGCGGAAGCACGTAAGCAACTGAATGTGAATACCGGCGTTCTCGTCCTCGGCGTTGGTGTGGGTCCGGCAGCGGAAGCCGGCATTCGTCCCGGCGATGTGATTCTGCAGGTAGCACAACAGCAGATTGCCAATGCTGCCGATTTGCAGAAGCTGGTGGCGGTGTTGCCGGCTGGTCAGCCGATACCGGTGCTGGTGCGGCGCGGTGAGGGGAGTTTTTATCTGGTACTTTCGCTGCCGCATTGATGCAGGTGGTAGCCGCGAAGGGCTGGGTGTTTATACCAGCCCTTTTTGTTATGGTGTCTGGCGCGGCGGTAGTGGCCGTCAGGCGCCCATGGATTGATAGGTCATATGACTGAACAGCGACATATTCGTAATTTTTCTATTATCGCCCACGTGGATCACGGCAAATCCACGCTGGCGGATCAGTTTATCCGTCTTTGTGGGGCGCTGACCGAGCGGGAAATGTCCAGTCAGGTGCTGGATACCATGGACATCGAACGGGAACGCGGAATCACCATCAAGGCACAGAGTGTGCGCCTGCAGTTTCGCGCCGCAGATGGGCAGGAGTACCAATTCAATCTCATTGATACACCGGGCCATGTGGATTTTTCTTACGAGGTCAGCCGTTCTCTGGCCGCCTGTGAAGGGGCTCTGCTGGTCGTGGATGCTTCGCAGGGCGTGGAAGCGCAAAGTGTGGCCAACTGTTACACGGCGCTTGAACACAATCTGGAGATCCTGCCCGTCCTGAACAAGATTGATTTGCCGGCTGCCGATCCGGAGCGGGTGCGCCGGGAGATTGAAGAAATTGTCGGGCTGCCCGCTGACGATGCCGTAGAGGCCAGTGCCAAGGAGGGCATCGGTATTCGAGAGATTCTGGAGCGGGTGGTGGAGCGCATCCCGCCGCCCCAAGGCGATGCGGACGCACCGTTACAAGCCCTCATCATCGACTCCTGGTTCGATAATTACCTGGGGACCGTGGTTTTGGTGCGGGTGATGAATGGTTCGGTCCGTCCGGGCCAGCGTATCCTGACGATGGCGGGGCAGAAATCTTATGTGGTCGAAAAGGTCGGTGTTTTCACCCCAAAATCCCTGACTGTTCCGGTGCTGGAGACCGGTGCGGTGGGCTTTGTCATCGCGGGCGTGCGGACTATTGAAGGCGCCCGAGTGGGGGACACACTGACGGAGCAGGACCGCTCCGCAAGTGCGCCGCTGCCGGGTTTTCGCGAGGTGCAGCCGCAGGTGTTCACCGGGCTTTATCCCGTGGACTCGGCGGACTATGAAAATTTTCGCGAGGCGCTGCAGAAATTGCGGCTGAATGATGCGGCATTGCAGTTTGAGCCGGAGACTTCACAAGCCCTGGGCTTTGGTTTCCGTTGCGGATTTTTGGGGCTGTTGCACATGGAAATTGTGCAGGAGCGCCTGGAGCGGGAGTATCAGCTTGAGCTGATCAGTACCGCACCTACCGTGATCTATGAGGTGGTTACCACGGATGGGCAGGTGCTGAAAATTTCCAATCCTGCCGAATTGCCGCCGGCACAAAAAATTGCGGATATTCGCGAGCCGGTGATTATGGCGAATATTCTGGTGCCGGAATCCTATCTTGGGCCGGTAATCGCGCTCTGCGAAGAGCGGCGCGGGCGGCAAAAGAATATGCAGTTCACCGGCGGGCAGGTGATGCTGCGCTATGAGTTGCCGCACAACGAAGTCGTCCTAGATTTCTTTGACCGTCTCAAATCGGTGAGCCGGGGCTATGCCTCCATGGACTATGAATTTGCGCGCTTTGAGAGCGGACCGTTGGTAAAAATGGACATTCTTATCAACGGGGAAAAGCTGGATGCGCTATCCTGGATTGTGCACCGTGATGTATCCGAACGGCGCGGACGGGAACTGGTGGCCCGTTTACGTGATCTGATTCCCCGGCAGATGTTCGAGGTGGCTATTCAAGCCGCCATAGGGGCCAAAGTCATCGCCCGGGAGTCGGTCAAGGCCCTGCGCAAGAATGTGTTGGCCAAGTGTTATGGCGGTGACATTTCGCGCAAACGTAAATTGCTGGAGAAGCAGAAAGAGGGGAAAAAACGCATGAAACAGGTCGGTCATGTGGAGATTCCCCAAGAAGCTTTTCTGGCAGTGCTGAAAAGTGACAAGAGATAAAACGCGCGCCGCGGAAATTATGCGGAGGCTGATTTTGGTAATGCACAGAGTGGAAGGATAGGCACTGATGGATTTTACCTTGGGGTTGTTTCTGGCGGTTGTGCTTTCCGGCCTGATCTGGCTGGTGGATCTCCTGTTTTTGCGAAAGAAGCGGTCGGCGGAAACCAGAGAGTCCGTTGTTGTCGAGTATGCCCGGAGTTTTTTTCCGGTATTGCTTATCGTTTTTATGATTCGCGCCTTTTTGTTTGAGCCCTTTCAGATACCCTCCGGGTCCATGATTCCGACCTTACGGGTGGGGGACTTTGTGTTGGTCAACAAATTCCAATGGGGATTGCGGCTACCCTTGATTCACACATCCATTACCCAGGGCAGCCCGGTAGAGGCTGGTGATGTCATGGTATTCCGTTATCCCAAAAATCCGCGTGTCGACTACATCAAGCGAGTCATCGGCCTGCCCGGCGACACGATTGAGGTGAAGGGCGATGCACTCTATATCAACAACAAGCTGGTGCCACAAAAGTTTATCGGAACCTTTAATTATAAGCCCGAGGGGCAGGGCGCCGAGGGTATGGTCATTCCCACCAAAGAGTATGAGCAGGAACTTGGCGGCCACAAGTTCCATATTATCGAATTTGATACGCCGGAAGCTCAAATGGATTTTGGCCCTTACAAGGTGCCGCCCCATTCCTATTTCATGATGGGCGATGACCGGGATAATAGTAATGACAGCCGTTTCTGGGGTGTGGTGCCAGAGCGCAATATCGTCGGGAAGGCGATGTTTGTGTGGTTCTCCTGGAATGCTGAGGACTGGTCTATCCGCTGGAAGCAGATTGGTCGCGCATTAGATGGGGCTTCCTGAACTCGCGCGCTGTACTTGCAAAATTGTTATTCAGGACTAAATAAGAGATACAGATGAACTCAGGCTCCGGGAGGGCTCGGAATGCGCAAATGGATTTTAGATGACCAGCTCATAAAGAAAGCCTTTGGCCGGCGTGCTCAGGGTGTGCGATCCATAACGTCACAACATTCCGGGGAGGCAGGTGTCTCGCTCATCGGCGTGATTTTCTGGCTGTTGATCCTGGTGTTTGTTATCGCCTTTGTGGTGAAGGTGATGCCGTCTTACTACGATTATTGGTCCCTGAAGAATATCGTCAACCAGCAGGCGCAGCAGTCTGGGCCGGAAGAGTCTGCATCACAAATTCGCCATAACCTGAACAGTCGCCTGGGGGTAGCCATGATCAATATCCCGCAGAAAGACATCCAGATCGAGAAAGGTGGTACCGGACCGGCGCTGATCACCGTCAGTTATGACAAGATTGTGCCTTTGATAGCCAATATCAGTCTGCTGCTGCATTTTGAAGCCGTAGGACATTAAAAAGGCTTTTCCGTGTATGATATAATTTTTCCTTTTACACTTTTGGATTACTGAGTCTGCGTTTATGGGTGTCTTGGAAGGGCTGCAACGGTCGGTCGGCTATCATTTTCGTGAGCAATCCCTGCTTTTGCAGGCGCTGACGCATCGGAGTGCGGGTGCACAGCATAATGAACGGCTGGAGTTTCTGGGTGACGCGGCGCTGAATTTCGTGGTGGCGGCGAAACTCTTCGCCCGCTTTCCCAAAGTGAGCGAGGGTGATCTATCGCGGATGCGGGCGCGGCTGGTTCGTGAGGAAACCCTGGCGGAGATTGCCGGAAAGATCGCCCTGGCCGATTCCCTGATCCTCGGTCCCGGAGAAATACGCAGCGGCGGCGCGCGGCGCGACTCCATCCGTGCCGATGCCCTGGAGGCGGTGATTGGCGCGGCCTTTCTTGATGGCGGCTTTGCGGCGGCAGAAGGTATTGTCGCGCAACTGGTTGAACCCCTGATGACCGATCATCTGGGCGGTGAAGAGTTGCGTGATCCCAAAACGCAGTTGCAGGAATTCCTGCAGGGGCAGGGACGTCCTCTTCCCATCTATACGATGGTGGAAGAAAAAGGACAGGCCCATGAGCGACGTTTTGTGGCGCGTTGTGGTGTGCCGGGCGCCGAAGCTACCGAAGCGGAGGATGGCAGTCGGCGGAAAGCAGAACAGCAGGCCGCGGCGCTGATGCTGACACAACTGCAGGGAGCCGCGCGTGGATGATGTTATGGATGTTGTTCCTGACGAAGGGTATCGCAGCGGATATGTGGCGCTGCTCGGGCGCCCTAACGTCGGTAAATCTACCCTGCTGAACCATCTGGTTGGGCAGAAAATCAGCATCACGGCGCCGCGACCGCAGACAACGCGCGATCAGATTCTCGGGATACTCAGCCGACCCGATGGACAATTGCTGTTTCTCGATACGCCGGGCGTGCATAGCGGTTATCGCAGCCTGAACCGGCATCTGCTGCGGGCTACCCGAGGGGCGCTGGAGTCTGCGGATCTGGGCGTGCTGGTGGTAGAAGCGCTGCTCTGGACCCATGATGATGCGGAGGCCTTGCGCTGGTTACAGCGGGCCGGTATTCCGCTGGTGGCCGTGGTGAACAAAGTGGATCGGGTGACGGCCAAGGCGCGTCTGTTTCCCTATTTGCAGACGTTGGCGGAGCGTGGAGAATTCGCGGCGATCATACCGCTGTCGGCGCGCAAGGCGGCTGACGTGGAGCGTCTGGCCGATGTGCTGGTGCCCTTGTTACCGCCGGCACCGGCGTCTTTCCCGGAGGATCAGGTCACTGATCGCAACCTGCGGTTTATGGCGGCAGAAATCATCCGCGAGCAAATATTCCGGCAACTGGGCGCCGAACTGCCCTACGATACAGCGGTTGCCATTGAAAGCTATCAGGTGGAAGGCGGCCAGCAGCGCATCGAGGCGAC
>DAIAVG010000091.1 GCA_027445725.1 Acidithiobacillus sp. | reverse complement strand
ATAAGTATAGTACGGTACGGGGTTGACTTGCGGAGCCCAACTGGCGGTGCAGCCACTCAACCCAAGAGCCAGCACCAAAGAAGCTACTGCAAGGCGTAAGGATAAGGTCATAGCATTCTCCATAGCGAAATACGGGGTCGGTCCGGGGGGTGGACCTTCGCTTCATACTATACTGCAAAAGGCGGCGGAGAGGATTCATCCGGCAACGCCTCAAACAAGATAATGAAAGGATAGAGACCTCTCCCGGAGCCGCCATTGCGATCGGCAGGACTGTGCCTGGTTGACTACACTAGTATCCTTGTGGAACTTGGCACCATAATAAACACCTAAGTACCATTACGAGGAGATAGTGACCATGAAGACGGCACGCTGGTTGATGATTGCAACATTACCCCTTGCGTTAGCGGGCTGCGCGAATAATCCCTACGCCAGCAATAGCACCACGGCCAATACGGCGGGAGGTTCTCTGCTCGGTGCCGTCGCCGGCGCGGTCATCGGAAATCAAACCGGCTCGCCGCTGGCAGGCGCCGCCATTGGCGCCGGGTTAGGCGGACTTGCTGGTTATGGTATCTCCAGGAGCCAACAGCAGGCGCCGGCACCACAGCCCGGTTACTATGCAGCGCCACAGGGCAATGTACCGTGCCCCCCCGGCTATGTGTGTACGCCGACGGCGCCTCAATATCAGCAACCACCTGCCTGTCCGCCAGGATATACCTGTTACCCTCGATAAGTTGAAGTATGGGGGTAGTCCAAACTCCGGCATGAGGTTTCGGTGCCCCGCCGCAACGTGTACAGGGGCGCCAGGATGACAGCGATCAGTCAGCGCACACACCCCCAGACGGCAAGGCACGGACCATGGGACCCGTCATTTTCGACCCTGAGAAAGACGATCATTGGAGGCCATAGGAAACTCTGATGGAGCTCCACTCCGGCAGTACGTACCGTTTGCCGATATTTCTCGTTTACTGCTTGAGAATAAACAGCCAACTATCAGCCTTACTTGAACTTTCTGGAGACTATGACCTAGAATGCAAATGTAATTCCAGACGGAGGCCGTGCATCAGCATGGGCGTACGATACCATCTTCGAGTTTTCAGGCTGGGGGCTTTCGGCTTCGCCGCCGCAACACTTGCGGGCTGCGCGAGCATGCCCAGCCACATGGTCGGTACGTCAGGCGGTGGCCACGGTTCGGCGATAGTGGGTTCTGCTTATTCCACCGGGCAGGATTGCCACGCGCCAGATCCTGACCCCAATGCTGCCTACAATCAACCTTATGAAATCAATGGAAATTGGTATCATCCCATGCGTGGCGATGCGGGCTTTTCCGAAAATGGCATCGCCTCCTGGTACGACCAGCAATCCTCCAGCGCGGTGACCGCCATGGGCACTGCCTTCCACGCCCGGCAAATGACGGCCGCGAGCCGAACGCTGCCGCTGCCCTCCTGCGTGCGCGTCACTAATCTGAAGAACGGACGCAGTGTCGTGGTGCTGGTTGATGATCGCGGTCCCTTTGTGAGTGGCCGCATCATGGATATGTCTTATGGCGCCGCCAGTCAGCTGGGCATGCTCAACCAGGGCACAACGCCGGTACATATTCAGGTGATTCCCAGCAGTCCAAACCCCAGCACACCGCTTCCCCAAGTGCTACCTGTGGCACAACAACGTATCGCGTCCAAGATGGCACCCGTACCGGTCTTGCACACGCCGACGGCGATATCTGTGCCCGCCTATACGCCTCCTGCCAGTGCCAACCTGACGGCCGTGGTAGACGACGCTTTTTCCAACAGCCCGGTCCGCGCCATACCTGCCGCCGTCGAGAAATCCCCTCCCGTTCCTGTTCCACCGCCTCGGGAGGCTGGCGCCCACACCTTACGGCGGTGGCGGCAGACACCACCGTCCGAGCAAATCTATCTGGAAACCGCAAATCCCATGGAGCTGCAGACCGCTGTCCGCGAGCGCAGCAAACTGCAAGATTTCGGCATAAGCACCGCACAGATGGTGCCAGTATCCTCCACGATCGCGGGCGGTCTATATAAAATCAAGATCGGTCCAATGGCCCCCACCGCCGCCCCGGAAGACTATGCGGCCAGTTTGCAACGCCTGCGCCTCGGCACTTTTGTAGTCAGCGAGCAGGAGGGTTAAGGGCATCCGCGCTCAATCTGCGTAACGGTGGCTCTCGACGCTCTCCCAATATGGCCCAGACAATCAGGATGATCCAGGCGATGCCCGACCAGCCTAAGACAATATTCAGGACCAGCACCCACAGAAAATGTTCGTGATGACGTGCTGCGGCAATAATGCTGGGGATAAAATAGATAAACAAACCGAGTATGGCACCTAATAACCATACCACTATATGCAGAAATATCGCCGCAATGCCCAATCCTATCAGCGCCAACACCACAATGCTTATCGCCATTAAAGTACTCAAGCCGCAACTCCTTCCGCCTTAGCGGTAAATAGTTTACTGATAATGCTATCTCCTGCCAGTTCTTCGCCACTGAGCGTCAGCGCCAGCAATTCGCCGCCCAACACCTCCGGGGAGATAATAAGGTCGGCACCGATCTGTCGCAGACGTTCCAGATTTTTACTATTCTGAACCGCCGCCACGGTTTTTCCGGGAACAGCCAACTCTTTGGCCGCAAGGATGATAAAGGCATTTTCGCTGTCTATGACCCGCAATGCGAGAACACCAAGGGCACACCCGGCCCCCGCCTTACGCAAAACATCCAGATCCGTAGCATCACCAATCATGAGGTCTTCTTTGGCCATCCACGCATGTTCTGGCGTCACGGGAACCAGCACCAGCGCCAACAAATGGCGGGCACGCAACGCGCGATAGGTGTTCTGTGCCAACGCATTATCACCAATAATCAGATAATGGTTACGGTGACCACGCTTTTTTTCGCCCATCAGCAGGCGCTGCATCCGGCCATTTACCAGCGGTACAACGACCGCAGAAATAGAAGTTGCGAAAACGGTGATACCCAGGATGATGATGGAGATAACAAAAAATCGGGCATCTTCGCTTTTCGGCACAATGTCCCCATACCCCACGGTGGACATGGTAACCACGGCGAAATACAAGGCGCTCACCAGATTTTTGATAGGCGGCGAAAATCCTGCGCCCAACACATAACTGCCCAGTACCGCATAGCTCATCAGGAGCAAAATAGAAATCGCCGCAAAGAGAGTACCTGCGGCCACGCTCGAACGCGCAAAATGGCGCCGAAACAACAGCAACGTTACCAGGATCACGGCATTAAAGATGGTGACACCACTCCACACAAAACCATAGTGATGCAGTAACATGGCCAGCATCGCTGCCGCCAGCACCAACGTAATGGCCCAGGAAAATCGGGAGCGAAACAGCAATCCGGAGGCCATCAGTAATAAAACGATACCGACAACTGCCTCGGGTATCGTGCCCAGTGCCGATAAGAGCGGGGCTTGACTCAGGCTGGTGGATGGCGCGAGATCGGCCAGCTCCGGGAATATCTGAGTAAGGTGCGGCAACGCATTCAGGATCGCCAGCACCCCCAACAGCCCCACAGCAAGCGCCATCGGTATCTGCGGAAACCAGGCATCGAGACGCAGAACCACCCGCGTCTTAGCCGCAAAGCGAAAAAGCCGCTGCCGTAGCGACAACCTCATCACATCGGGGATTCTGATCATGAACAGTCCCTTATTTATGGAGACCAGACGCCGTTAAAGCGGAAATTCGGCGAGGCGATAAAATACCTTTCAGCCTCAACATCATCCACTCAGAACTGTAGCATCTTTAGGGCGTTGCAGCGACATGCCCCCCGCAAGACGGGGCGCATTGAGCTTCGAGAGAAGATTAACTGTGGTTTGCGTCTGATCCGTCAGCCGGACCGAAAGTGGTGCGCATACCCGTCGTGCATCTGTTATTGGAAGGGATGGATTCCCCGCAACAGACTGATGCCCTGATCAACGGGCGCATTCAGGTGGGAATCGTGCGGAACGCTTACCATGAGTCGAGCAACTGGTACGGCTCCTAAGAACTACCCGAACACAAATGGCCCTGGTGCGTGGCCTCTAACGGCACTAACCCTCGCAATTTCCACGCGATTGCCAAACCAATGAGCGCCATGACGCCCACCAGCCCGGCCACCCCGTTCCAACCCCAGGCCGTGTAGAGCAACCCGCCAGCCGTGCCGATGATCGCAGAGCCGATATAGTAGAAGAACAGATAGAGCGATGCCGCCTGCGCTTTGGCAAACGGCGCCCGTCGCCCGACCCAACTGCTGGCGATAGAGTGCCCGCCGAAAAATCCGAACGTCAGTGCAACGACTCCCGAAATGATCATCCACAATGCGGTCGAAAAGGTCAGCATAATACCCGCCAGTATGAGCGCGAAAGCAATCCACAAGACCTTACGCCGTCCTAAACGACCCGCAATATGGCCCATCCACGGCGAGCTGAAAATGCCGATGATATAAACGCTGAATATCAGCCCTACCGCCGCCTGACTGAAATCATAAGGGGCCGCCATCAAGCGATATCCCAGATAATTGTAAACGGTCACAAAGATGCCCATGAGAAAAAATCCCTCGGTAAACAGCCAGGGTAATCCGGAATCTTTGAATATGTCAGAGATATGGCCGAGTTTGCGCCGCCAGCTCAAGGCGCGCGGCACAAAATGGCGCGAGGCGGGCAGTGCGCGCAAAAAGATGACACTGGCACACAAACCGGTCACGCCGATGGTGCCAATACCCACGCGCCAACCCCAATAATTCGCCAGCACCCCCGCGAGCAAGCGCCCGGACATGCCGCCTACGGCGCTGCCACTAATATACAGCCCCATACCCAATCCGATGGATTCCGCATGCATTTCTTCATTGATATAGGTCATAGCGACCGCCGGCAAACCGCTCAAGGTCAGGCCCAGTAAAGCCCGCAAGGCCAAAAACCCATACCAGTTCGGCACGAATCCGGTGCACAGCACCAGCAGCGCCGACAAAAACAGGGAAAGCACCATGACCGGCTTGCGCCCCCAGCGATCAGACAGATTGCCCGCGAACAGCATGGCCACCGCCAGCACTCCCGTCGTCAGCGAAAGCGACAGCGCGCTACCCGCCGCACCGACTCCGTATTCTTTGGTGAAGGCGGGCATCAGTGGCTGCACGCAATACAGCATGCTGAAGGTGGCAAATCCCGCGGCAAACAGGGCAATATTCGTCCGCCGGAACGCCGCCGTTCCGTGATGAATGGCGCTATTTGGCGGGGCATCCGGAGACTGGGGGGTGCTATGCGTGGTGGCGAGATTCATAGCACGGACATACGGTTGGATATCTCAAGCGGGTTACCGTCTGGGTCACGAAGGTAAATGGACAGTATTGTAAAGTAAAGTGGTCCCTCTGGTGGACCCAGCCCTAGTCACATCAGAATGATGTCGTACTGCTCCTGTGTATAAGTCGCCTCTGCCTGCACCTTGATGGGTCGGCCGATAAACTCCTCCAGCGCCGCAAGGCTGGTGCTTTCCTCGTCCAATAGCTTCTCCATGACCTGCGGGGAGGCCAGAACCACAAAGCGTTCGGCGGGGTAGGCGCGGGTTTCGCGGACGATCTCGCGGAGGACTTCGTAACAGATGGTTTCTGCGGTTTTCATGAAACCGCGGCCGTGGCAGTAGGGGCAAGGCTCGCAGAGGGTTTGGCGCAGACTTTCGCGGGTGCGTTTGCGGGTCATTTCCACCAGACCCAGAGAGGATATCTGGGTGATGTTGCAGCGGGTGCGGTCGCTCTGGATGCCCTTTTCCAGCGCACGCTGGACCCGGCGTTTGTGCTCCTCGTCTTCCATGTCGATGAAGTCGATAATAATCATGCCGCCGATGTTGCGCAGGCGCATCTGCCGGGCGATGGCAGCGGCGGCTTCCAGATTGGTCTTGAAGATGGTTTCTTCCTGATTGCGTCGTCCCACGAAGCCGCCGGTGTTGACGTCCACCG
>DAIAVG010000090.1 GCA_027445725.1 Acidithiobacillus sp. | reverse complement strand
ATTCACTGCATCCGGTGACGGAACAGCCAGGCTGCGGCGGTCATGGAGCCCAGGGCAATCAGGGCCAGGGGCCAGTATTGTGACCACAGTTCGTGAAAGCCATCACCCTCCAGAAAAACCCCGCGCACGATCACCAGGAAGTAGCGCATGGGGTTGATATAGGTGAGATCCTGCACCAATTCCGGCATGTTGGCGATGGGGGTGGCGAAGCCGGAGAGAATGATGGCGGGCACCAGAAAGAGGAATACCCCCAGCAGACCCTGCTGCTGGGTGACGGCGAGCGATGAGATCATCAGCCCGATGCCGATGGCGGCGAGCAGGAACAGCGCCATGCCCAGCGCCAGCGCCAGGATGCTGCCGATGAAGGGTACCTGAAACCAGAAAATCCCTGCGAGAATGATAAAAACGCCTTCCAGCGCGCCAATGATGAAGCCGGGCAGTGCCTTGCCCAGGAGAATTTCCAGGGGATTCAGCGGGGTGACGAGCAACTGATCGAAGGTACCCTGCTCGCGCTCGCGCGCTACGGACAACCCGGTCACCAACAGGGTGACCACCAGGGTCAGTAGAGCGACAATGCCCGGCACGATAAACCAGCGGGATAACAGATTGGGGTTGAACCAGGAGCGAACCACCAGTTGTGCCGGAGGCTTGCCCCAATGGTGGGTGGCGGCCCAGTGGGTGTCGAAAGACAGGATGACACTGTTGACGTAGTTGAGGGCCAAGGTGGCGGTGTTGGAGTTGCGACCGTCAATGATGACCTGCACGGATACCGGGTGATGCAGCAGCAGATCGCGGGTGAAGTTCGGGCCGATTTGCAGCACCAGCAATGCGTTCTGATTATTGATCAGGGGTGCGATCTGGGCATTATGGGTAATGGTCGCCACTTGCTGGAAGGCGGGGGAGCCTTGAAAACGGCCTAATAACTCCCGGGAGGCAAAACCGGAATCCTGATTGTAGACTGCGTAGGGGATATGGTTGAGATCGAAAGTCGCGGCATAGCCGAAGACCAGCAACTGAATCAGAGGCGGGCCGATCAGCACGAAGCGGCTCTTCTTGTCCCGCAGCAGAGCGAGGAATTCCTTGATCACCAAAGCCCAGAGCCGCGCCAGCATCAGTCCAGCCTCTTGCGGGAACGGCGCAGGGTGACGCCGAGAAAGAACGTTGCCATGAGCGCCAGGGCCAGGCTGTTCCAGAGAATAACGGGCCAGACGTCACCGGCGAGGAAGAGGGTCTGCAGAATAGTGACAAAGTAGCGGGCGGCAACGATATGGGTGATGAGCTGGATAGCCGTGGGCATGGACTGGATGTCGAAGATAAAGCCCGAGAGGATAAAGGCCGGCAGGAAGGTCACGATAATGGCGATCTGCCCGGCTACGAACTGATTGTGGGCGGCGCTGGAAATCAGCAGTCCCATGCCCAGCGCCGCCAGTAAAAAGAGCGAGGAACAGAGCAGCAGGATCCAGAAGCTGCCCACCAGAGGGACGGCGAAGAGCCAGACCGCCAGCGCCACCGACAGGAGCATGCCGCCCATGCCGAGAAAGAAATAGGGGATGAGCTTGCCGAGGAGAATCTCCCCCATGGTCACCGGACTGGCCATGAGGGCTTCCATGGTGCCGCGCTCCCATTCCCGGGCCACTACCAGCGCCGTCAGCAGGGCGCCGATGAGGGTCATGATCACGGCAATGAGCCCCGGCACCAGATAATCGCGGCTGCGCAGGGCCGGATTGAACCAGATACGGTCCTGGCCGGTGACCGGTATGACCAGCGCGGCCCCGGCAATGGTGGCGCGTTGTTGCAGCCAACCCTGCCAGACACCCTGCAGGTAACCCTGCAAAATGCGGGCATTATTGGCATCCTTACCGTTGACGAATACCCCGATGCTGGTGGTGTCCCCCTGCAACACCTGACGGCTGAAGTCGCCGCGCAGCCAGAGAATTCCGTCGGCCCGGCGCGCCATCACTGCCCGTCGTGCAGCTTGAATACTGCCGTAGACTTGTGGAGTGAAGTAAGTTGACTGCTGCAGCCCGCCGATAAAGGCGCTGGTTTCCGCACTGGGCTGGTCCACCACCACGGCCACCGGCACATGGCGCGCATCCAGAGACACGCCGTAGCCAAAAAGAAAAAGCAGAAACACCGGCATGAAGAAAGCGATGGCGATGGCAGAAGGGTCGCGCCAGATCTGGATGAACTCTTTGCGAATCAGACCGCGCAGGCGCTGGAGCTTCATGATGCCCTCCGGGTCTGGCTTTCGTGTTCCTGAATGAGATGGATGAACGCCTCTTCCATACTCGGCTCGGGGTGCGCCGCATCTTTGGCCTGTTCCCGGATTTCCTGGGGGCTGCCCTGGGCCAGCACCTCGCCCAGAGACATCAGGACGAGTTGATCGCAATATTCGGCCTCGTCCATGAAATGGGTGGTGATCAGCACCGTCACCCCGCCTTCGGCCAGGGCATTGATGCGCTGCCAGAATTCACGGCGGGCGAGGGGATCCACCCCAGAGGTGGGTTCGTCCAGGAAGAGAATGGGCGGCTCGTGCAGGAGGGCACAGGCCAGAGCCAGGCGCTGCTTGATCCCGAGGGGCAGGTCGTCGACATTGACATTGCGATAGTCGGCCAACTGGAATTCCCGTCGCGCCCAGTCCAGACGCGTTTGTCGCGCCTTGCCGCGTAGCCCGTAGGCGGCCGAGAAGAAGGCCAGGTTCTGATCAGCGCTGAGGTTGCCATACAGCGCAAATTTCTGGGCGACGTAGCCGATGCGGCCCCGGGCCTGGGCGGTGGCATGGCGCATGTCGACTCCGGCAATCCGCAGGGTGCCGGAAGAAGCCGGGAGCAGGCCGCAGAGCATGCGAAAGGTGGTGGTCTTGCCCGCGCCGTTGGCGCCCAGCAGGCCAAATATCTCGCTTTTGCGAACGGTGAAGGTGTTGCCTTTAACCGCCTCGAACTTGCCGTAGAATTTGCATAAGTCGCGCACTTCCACCACAGTGGTTTCCGCTTCCCGCTTCCCGCTTCCCGGTCCGTGGGCAGGGCGGCGGG
Organism: Acidithiobacillus sp.; assembly: GCA_027445725.1. The sequence continues at coordinate 2,946 of DAIAVG010000090.1, read as the reverse complement.
CGGAGGACTAGGTATGATTTCGGTATCCGGGTCTTCGGGGCGCCTAACAGGTCGACAAAGGCATCCTCAAAGGCGGGTGCCGCAACCTGCCAGTTTTCTCCCGCCACGGCGTGGGGCCGGGTGTCCCGGCAGAGCACGCGCACGCCTTCGGCGAGAATGCGTGCGTCCTGAACGCCAGCCCGGTGTTGCAGGGTTTCCCGCAGGTGGCGCTTGCTCACCGCTGCCTGGGTGACCAGAAAACAGCGCCCGTTCAGCGGTTGATGGAAGGCCGCGGGGCTGTCCTTTTGCAGGAGCTTGCCCTGATGCAGCAGAATGATTTCGTCACAGCGCTCCGCCTCGTCAAAATAGGCGGTGCTCATGAGCACCGTAACACCCTGTTCCTTGAGTCCCTGGATGATCTCCCAGAGTTCGCGGCGGGCGATGGGATCGACGCCCACCGTCGGCTCGTCCAGGAGGAGCAGTTGCGGGGCACGCAGCAGGGCGCAAGCGACGCCGAGCTTTTGTTTCATGCCGCCGGACAGCGCTCCGGCGCGCCGGGCACCAAAGGGGCCGAGTGCGGTGAGTTTGAGCAGTTCCCGCTGGCGGGAAGCAGCCGCCACCGGCGTTAATCCCTGCAAATCGGCGTACAGGTCGAGATTCTCCTGTACCGTGAGATCTTCATAAAGACCAAAGCGCTGCGGCATATAACCGATGGCTGCCTGCACCCGTGTCGCCTGCCGACGGGTATCGGCGCCGAGGACGGATATCGTGCCGCTGTCGGGAATCAGCAGCCCGGTGGCAAGACGCATCAGCGTGGTCTTACCGGCGCCGTCGGGCCCCAGGAGGCCGGTGATGGAGCCGGGGGAAAGGCGCAGATCCAGGTTGATCAAGGCTTGCACCCGGTCTTTGCCGCGGGCGAAGCTTTTGCTGACCTGACTGAAACGCAAGGGCGTGTCGGTCATGGCTCAGCGTCCGCAGACGTTCGTGTTCCGATTTTGTGGCGGGTTATTTCGGAGCGGAATCTGCACCGTCACGGGCATGCCCAGGCGCAACTGGTGCCCGGGGTTACAGGCATAAATACGCACCCGATACACCAGCTCGGTGCGCAGTTCGGTGGTCTGTACGGTCTTGGGGGTGAACTCGGCAGTGGGCGAAATAAAGCCTACCCATCCCGCAAAGTGCTTTCCTGGGAAGGAGTCGCTGTCGATATCGGCCTGCATGCCGAGCCGCACCTGCCCCAGTGATTTCTCCGGCAGATAAGCACGTACCCAGACGGGATTGTCTAATGCGAGGGTAAAAACGGGCACCTGTGGACTGGCCATATCCCCCGGTTCGAGAATGCGGTCTTGCACCACGCCCTCTTGCGGCGCGAAGAGTTTGGTGTCCGCCAGTTGGCGCTGTGCCAGATGCAGAGCGGCCTGCTCGGCGACGAGTTGGCTGCGGGCAGCGGCAATGTCTTCTTGGCGCGGCCCTTTGATCGCCAGGGTCAGGCCTTGTTGGGCGTGATCCAGATTGGCCCGGGCCGTTTTCAGGGCGGCGGCCGCATTATCCAGATTCTGCCTGGGTACATATTGCTCCGCAGCCAGCGCCTGCTGTCGGCGCCAGGTGATTTCCGCATTGGCCAGGGCGGCCTGGGCGGCGGCGGCACTGGCCCGGGCTTCAGCGATTTCTTCGGGACGGGAACCTGCCAGCAGGCGGGCCAGCACCTGTTCTTGCGTGGCAACACTGGCCTGATCACGGTCCACCGCATCCTGAAAGCGGGTCGGGTCGAGTTCCGCCAGCAACTGGCCTTTGTGGACGCGGTCACCCTCCTGCACAGAGAGACGCAGGATGCGTCCGCTGTCGTCAAAAGCGGCCTGCACCTGGCGGATGTCCACATTCCCATAAATGGTGACCTGATCGGCTGGAGCCGTAGGGCGGGTTTCCCAATAGGTCACTCCGGCACCGATGGCGAGAATGACTACTGCGGCAATGACCATCTTTTTTTTGGCAGCGGCCATGCGTCATATACTCCCAGGCTAGTGGACTATGGGTTTGCGCTATTGTCCAGCAAGGCATTGATGGCTTCGAGATCCGCCATATTGATCTGGCCAGAGGCGGCCTTAAGCTGTACCCGCGCTATGATCTGATTATAGAACGCCACATTGTAGTCCTGCTCGGCGCGGATGTAATCCGTGGCCGTCTGCAGCAGGTCGATGATGGAGCGGGTGCCCACCTCATAGCCCTTGCGTGTGCCTTCCAGGGAAACTTTGGCCGAGGCGGCGGTCTCTTTGGCGGCGCGCAATTGTGCCACGCTGTCTTTGAGATTGAGGAAGGCGGTCTGGGTATTGAGCGTGACTTCATCGCGGACATTGGCGACGTGATCAACACTGGCGATGGTCTGCGCCTGCGCCTGTTGTACGGAGGCAGAGGTGTGTCCGCCCTGATAGAAGGGTACGGAGAGGTTGAGACTCACCCCGGCCTGATTCATGGCCATGCCGGGGAAGGGGCTACCCAGGGAGTGTTGTGCGATACCCTGAAGATTCACCACCGGCCAGCGCGCACGGCGGTTATATTCGACTTGGTCATGCGCGGTTTGCAACTGCGCTTCCGCCTGATGCATCAGCGGTTGATCCTTGACGGCACTCTGTACCCAACGGGTCATATCGTCGGGCTGGGGACCCATGGCCTCGTAATGCCCCAGGTTGTCGAGCACGCCGATGGGATGATGGGTGAGCCGTTGCAGGCGGCGTTGGGCAACGGCGACCCCGTTGCGGGCCTTGATAAGATCGGCTTTGGCGGCATCAAGGCGGGCTTGTGCCTCCCGCACGGCAATGATATCTCCGGTGCCGATCTTCAGTGCGGCGTCCGTCTGTTTGTAAATGCTTTCGAACAGCGATTTCTGTTTTTCGGCAACGTAGTTCTGGGCTTGGGCCTCCAGTACGCCGAAGTAGGCCTGAGCCACCTGCAAAGCCAGTTGTTGCTCGG
>DAIAVG010000089.1 GCA_027445725.1 Acidithiobacillus sp. | reverse complement strand
TGTCGTAACGCCATTGCAGCATCACGCTGAGGCGACCGTAGTCCTTGCCGCCCGGCTGGGCGACCATGCGGTCCACCACTTCTTTTTGCAGCATGAAGTGCTGGTCGACCACGTGCTCGGCCACCGGCAGCAGGTGACGCGCCGGATCGAAGCCATCGAGGTTGGCCAGCAGGAACCTGCAGGTGTTGCGGATGCGCCGGTAGCTGTCGCCCAGTTGCTTGAGGATGGTGTCGGAGATGGGGATCTCGCTGCGGTAGTCCTCCGAGGCCACCCAGAGCCGCAGGATGTCCGCGCCGTAGCGGTCGATGATCGCCTGCGGGGCAATGACGTTGCCCACGGACTTGCTCATCTTCCGGCCTTCGCCATCGACGGTGAAACCGTGGGTCAGCACCGCCTTGTAGGGTGCCCGCCCGCGGCTGGCGACGGACTCCAGCAGGGAAGACTGGAACCAGCCGCGATGCTGATCGGAGCCTTCCAGATAAAGATCGGCCGGGCTATGCAACCCAGGCCTCTGCTCCAGTACAAAGGCGTGGGTGCAGCCGGAGTCGAACCAGACGTCGAGAATATCCGTGACCTTGTGGAAGTGATCGTGGCCGCAGCCGCTGCAGCGGGCATCCGCAGGCAGAAAATCGCTGTCCGGCTGGTTGAACCAGGCATCGACCCCGCCCGTTTCAACCGCCTGGGCGATACGCTCGAAGGTGTCGGCATCGCGCAGGGGCTCGCCGCACTGGGTACAGGAGAAGAGTGCGACGGGCACGCCCCAGGCGCGTTGCCGGGAGATGCACCAGTCTGGACGCTGGTTGACCATGCCGGCGATGCGGTCTTCGCCCCAGTCGGGAATCCACCGGGTGGCGTCGATGGCGTTGATGGCCTTCTCGCGCAGACCGTTGGCGCTCATGCTGATGAACCACTGGGGTGTGGCGCGGAAGAGCAGGGGGGTCTTGTGGCGCCAGCAATGGGGGTAGCTGTGACGGATTTTCTCAAAATGGAGCAGGACACCGCGCTCGCGCAGGAGTTCAGGTACCCGTTCATTGGCTTCCTGCACGGTGATACCCCCCAGACTCAGGGGCAGATCATCTTTGAAGCGGCCGTTGCCGAGCAGGGGGCTGTCCACGGGCAGGTGATAGTGCCGGGCCGCTTCATAGTCATCTACACCATGGGCGGGGGCGGTATGCACGCAGCCGGTGCCCGCCTCCAGGGTGACATGTTGACCGAGAATAACCGGCACTTCCCGATCCAGGAAGGGGTGTTTGAGGCGGAGGCCCTCCAGCACCACACCGGCGAACTCGGCCAGCACTTCTGCTTCCGGGTGACCATAGCGGGCGAGGGCGCTTTCTGCCAGTGCTGCGGCGAGGATCAGATGCCGGTTGCCGGAGCGCAGCAATACGTAGGTATATTCCGGGTGCACGGCTACCGCCTGATTGGCGGGCAGAGTCCACGGCGTAGTCGTCCAGATCACCACGCTGGCCTCTACAGGTTCAGCGAGGCCAAGGTGTTGGCTCAGGTCGGTGGCGTCGGCGACGACGAAGGCGACGTCGATAGAAGGATCGCTGCGATCCTGATATTCCACTTCCGCCTCTGCCAGGGCGCTGCCGCAGTCCACACACCAGTGTACCGGCTTGGCACCGCGTACCACCTGGCCGCTCACCGTCAGGCGACCGAGTTCCCGCAAGATATGGGCTTCGGCCTGGAAGTGCATGGTCAGGTAGGGGTTCTCCCAGTCCCCGATAATACCGAGGCGCTCGAAATCCTGGCGTTGCCCGGCAATCTGGCTTTCGGCATAAGCACGGCAGGCATTGCGGAAGGCCTGCGCGCTGATTTTTTCGCCGGGACGTCCCAGCTCTTTTTCTACCTGAATCTCAATAGGCAGCCCGTGGCAGTCCCAGCCCGGCACATAAGGCACCCGAAAGCCTTCGCTCAGCTTGCTTTTGTTGATGATGTCCTTGAGCACCTTGTTGACCGCATGGCCGATATGAATCTTGCCATTGGCATAGGGCGGGCCATCATGCAGGATGAACGCGAGGCTTTCGGCACGCGCTTTCTGCAGTGCTCCGTAGAGGTCATGCTCCTGCCAGCGGGCCAGGATCGCGGGTTCACGCTCCGGCAATTTTCCCTGCATGGGAAAATCGGTTTTAGGAAGGTTAAGGGTCTGCTTGTAGTCCATGATTATTCAAAGTCCTGGGGATGTTCGGCGAAAAAGTTTCGGGTGTTCACGACGTCATTGTCGATGGCGGCCTTGAGGGTGTCGAGATCCACATATTTCTCTTCGTCCCGCAGTTTGTGGTGCAGCTCTACAGAAACCTGCTGTCCATAGAGATCGGGGCTGTCCGCATCCAGACAGTGGGCCTCCAGTACCATCTGTTTGCCGCCGACGGTGGGGCGCAGACCGATACTGATGGCGGCGATCCAGTTTCCTTTCGGACTCAACAGGCGTCCGGCAAAGATCCCTTTGACCGGCACCGGGCGGCGATTCAAAGGGATATTGGCGGTAGGAAAGCCCAGTTCACGGCCCAGATGATCGCCATGCACGACCCGTCCACAGAGGGCATAGGGACGTCCCAGCCAAACCGCCGCTTGTGTTAAGTCTCCGGTCTGTAAAAAAGCACGGATGCCGGTGCTGCTCACCCGTTGGCCGTCGAGCAGAAAGGGGGGCTGCTCTTTCACCGAAAAGCCATACTGCTGTCCGAAGCGGATGAGCATGTCCAGATCTCCGTGCCGTCCCGCCCCAAAGCGGAAGTCGTGGCCGACGCTCAGCAGCCCGCAACGCAATTGTTTGACCAGTATCTGAGTAATGAAATCCTCAGCGGACAGGTTGGCCAGTGCCTGATTAAAGGGCAGGCAAGTGATGTTTTGTACCCCGTTTTGGCGGAGTGCTACCACCTTCTCGCGCAGGCTGCTAAGGCGTGGTGGCGCGTCCGTACCCCGGAAAAACTCTCGGGGGAGGGGCTCGAAGGTGAGGACCGCCGTCGGTAGCCCACTTTCCCGCATGGTCCCCAGTAGTGCCTGATGGCCGCGATGCACCCCATCGAAATTGCCGATGCTGACCGCCTGGGTTGCCTCAGCGGTGCGGGTGATACGGTGATGGAGAGAGAGGAAGGGGTGCATGCGCCTCAGTGAGTCCGGGTTTGCCAAAAAACGCCGTCATCTTAGCGTAAAAATGTGGATTACCCTAGATTGGGGCGTAGTCCGCCTTCCTCACCGCTCCTCCCCCTCGCCGGAAGCCGCCCAACCGGGTTGATGCGCCTGCAATAGGTCCGACAGAGGGCGGCGCTGACCAAATCCCTGGTCGTGGCCATGATAGAAGCCCAAGGCTACTTCAGGGTATCTCCAGCACAAATAACCGTCGCCGGTATCAAAATCCACCAGCCACAGTCCGGAAACGACCACGCCCAGCCTTTCCATCTTGTTGATCCAGCGCTGAACAATCTCTTCGTAGTGGCCCTCGTGCCGGGCCAATGCCGCGCGGTTTTCCATGTCGGTGCGCATGGACTCCAATACTGGAGCCAACTTGTCGTGCGCTTGGGCGGTAATAAAACGCAGTAGGGGGAAAATGGCTTCTGCCTCGTGCAGGGTGAACACCCTTACTTGGCCGGGTCGTTGAATGGCGAAGACCGCATCACCATGTCCGTGTGGTCCGTCTGACTCAGACATGGGAAGACTTCCGTCGGTATAAATCGCGTAACTCCCGAATGCCGAGCCACCATCCACCCATAAGGTATAAGACGGCAGCGAGAACCACTAGGCCGAGCACCCGCAACAGCCGTTCCCAGAGGGGCAGCGACAGCCAAAGGGCAGCATCTCCCCGCAACCACAGCAAGACGATCCCCATGAATAGGGCTAAACCTGCGGTTTTCAGCAGGAAGACCCACCAACCCGGCTGTGCCTGATAAACCCCGTCGTGGCGCAAACGACGCCAGAGCATAAAGGCGTTGACCAGCGCCGCCGTACTGGTCGCCAGAGCCAGACCCAGTTGCTGCAACGGCCAGGCCAGGATAAGACTGATACCCATGTTGACGGCGACACTGATCATGCCGAAACGCACCGGTGTGCGTGTGTTCTGATGGGCGTAGAAGGCGGGCGCGAGCACCCTCGCAGCAATGATCGGCAGGATACCGAGGCCATAACCTATCAGGCTCAAGGTGCTTTGCCGGGCATCTTCCGCCGTGTAGGCCCCATAACGAAACAGGCTGATCAGCAAGGGCTGCGCGAGAATGAGCAGGCCGACGGTAGCAGGCAGGCCAATGAGCCAAGTCAGACGCAAAGCCCAGTCCAGCGTTTGCGGGAATTGCGGCGAACGCTCTGCCGCCTGCCGCGAGAGCAGCGGCAGCACCACCGTCCCCAGCGCTACTCCAAAGACGCCCAAAGGAAACTCCACCAGACGATCGGAATAATACAGATAAGACACCACATTGCCCCCCACTAAAGAGGCGAGAATAGTGTTCAGAAACAAGTTAATCTGTGCTACCGACGCGCCAAAAGCTGCGGGTCCCATCAGCCGCAGTAATTTGCTCACGCCGGGGTCGCGGCGGCGCAGGCGCGGCCAGTGCAGGTGCCCGACCCGTTTGAGTGCGGGCAGTTGAAAAAGTAACTGCACCACGCCGCCGACGAATACACCCCAGGCCACTGCTACGGCGGGTTGTTGCAGGTGAGGCGCCCAGAGGACGGCTGCGGCGATGATGCTGAGATTCAGGAAGACCGGCGTAAAGGCAGGCACCGTAAAATGCCCGTAGGTATTGAGTACACCGCCGGCTAGCGCTACCAGCGAAATAAAGAAAAGGTAGGGGAAGGTGATACGCAGCAGCTCTACGGTGAGGTGAAACTTGTCCGGATTGGCCGCGAAACCGGGCGCGATGGCATAGACAACGGCACTGGCACTCAGTATCCCAACGATGGTGACGACCGCCAGGGTAAGGGCCAGCCAGCCCGCCACGTCGGCGACAAAAGCCTGAGTCTCCTCGATAGAGCGTGTCGCCCGATATTCCCCCAGCACTGGGACGAATGATTGAGAAAACGCCCCTTCACCGAACAGACGCCGGAACAAATTCGGGACACGGAAAGCCACAAAAAACGCATCGGCCATTTCGCCCGCGCCAAAGAGCCGCGCCAGAATCACGTCGCGGGCAAAGCCCAATAGGCGCGACACCATGGTATTGCTGCCTACCTTGAGCACGCTGCGCAGGGGGTGGTGACTGCTCATGAGCGCGAAGAATATAGGGGATCGGGGTTCATCGGTGGATGATGGCACGCTGCCAGGGACGCGCCAAGAGCACACCGCAGCGTGCCGGCAAGTGGTGTACCCATTTTACACGGTGGTTTGGCGTTGCTCAGGTCGAATCATATTTTGCATAAGTTCCTCAAGTCCCTCTTCCAAGGTTACTTGCGGCCTCCCCAAGTGCTCAAGCATAGCCCCGTTTTGCGCGACCGACTGGCGGATGTCCCCGGGAATGTCGGGTACGTGGCTTAGTGCGACTTGGCCCCCGAGTATCTGTGCCATGACCTCCGTTAGCCGTCGGATGGTGACAGCCTGTCCCCCAGCGACATTAAGCACCCCGACGTAATCACTAAATAATGCGGCGACATTCGCTCGCGCGACATCACGGACATGGATAAAGTCCCGCTCCTGTAAGCCATCGCCACGTATCGTCAATGGCCGACCCGCGAGGATCATGTGAATAAATTTCGTAATTACCCCGCTGTAGGGAGAAGCTGGATTCTGCCGGGAACCATAAACATTAAAGTAACGAAGCCCAAGCTGCGATGTGCCGTGCAGGCGTGCATAGAGGGATGCGTATTGCTCGTTAATGATTTTCTCCAATCCATAAGGGGAGATGGCACTGACCGGACTGGTCTCCCTGATCGGCAATTCGACAGGTTCGCCATACACTGCCGCGGATGACGCATAAACCAGGCGAGCATCGACCTTGTGCGCGGCATCCAGAACGGTCAGAAATCCCAAAATATTCTGTTGGCAGGATTGAATGGGGTTGTC
>DAIAVG010000088.1 GCA_027445725.1 Acidithiobacillus sp. | reverse complement strand
CCACAAGAAGTATAACAAGGCTAAATAGCGCAATTATCCCCATATCCCAGAAGAAAGGCACGAGGCCTTTGCCACCGAGATTTTGCGGACCCAGATAGCTGCAGATCCATAGACCCGCAAAATAGGGTAGTACCCACCACGCATAACGCCATCCCAAACCCTCCGCACGACGCTCTTTGACCAGAAAATAATGGTAAATCAGAAAACCCACCATCAGCATGGCCAGGGCGACAAAGGTAAAACTCAAGGTGTCGAACCCGGCCCAGAAGATAATCCAATTGGCCACCACAAAGGCCGCCGGAGCGATCACTTCCGCGCCCCGGAGACGAAAAGGGCGTGCTGCATCGGGCATGGCGCGACGCAATTGCAAAAGCACAATCGGCCCCAGACTGTAGGAGAGCACGGTCACTGAAGAAATATATCCCACCAGTTTTTGCCAGGAAGGGAAGGGAAAGAAAAAGAGCGCGCCAACCGCATATACCGCCAACAGAGCGATCCAGGGCACGCCACTGCGGTTAATCCGCGCCAGTCCCCGCGGTGCACTGCCCATTTCCCCTGCCGCCATGGTAATGCGTGCCGATGAGGTCGTGTAAATGAAGGCTGTACCCGCTGGCGACACCAGGGCATCCACATAGAGGATGACGCCCCACCAGGTGGCACCCACGGCTGCGGCCAATGCCGCAAAGGGGCCAGTGAGCCCGGTAAAAGTCAGATGTGACCATCCCCCATGCGCCAGATCAGCAGGATTCACCGCCACCAGAAACGCGAATTGCAGCCCCTCATACAGCACGGTGCCAATCAGCACCGAACCGATGACCGCTATGGGAATGCTACGCCCCGGATTCCGGCTCTCTCCCGCCAGATCAATAGCCTGCCGGAACCCGAAAAAGGAAAAGATAATCCCGGCACTGGCCACGGCGGTGAACATGCCCTCCAGCTCCCCCTGGGGATGATGCAATTGCAGGTTCTCGGGGTGCCAGGACAAACTCAACAAGACGAAAATAGTGGCGGCCGGAATAATCAGCTTCCACCAGGTCGCGGCGCTATTAAGCAACAGCACCCAGCGAATCACCAGAAAATTGAGCAGCACAAAAACACCCAGCAACAGAATAGCGGCGACAAAACCCCGACCACTGAGCACGCCCGCCTCACCAGAGAGAAAACCCGGCAGATAATTATTCGCATAGGTGAGCACTGCCGTCACTTCGACCGGCGCAATGGAAACATAAGAAAAGAAGAGTATCCAACTCCAGATGCGGCCTAACAACGGCCCATTACCCAGGTGACTGATATGGACAATAGAACCACTGCGCGGAATCATCGGCCCCAATTCGGCGTAAACCAGCGCCAGTAGTAAAATAGCCGCCGCCCCCACCGCCCAGGAACCCAGGCTCAGTGGCCCTGCCTGCTGCGCCGCATGCAGCGGCCCAAACAGCCAGCCGGAACCCACTATGGCTCCCAGACTCGCGTAAAGCAGCCCGATCAGCCCCCCTTCCCGCCGCAAATGACCCGCCGCCATGGCATGTTTCCTCTTTTATGGTCTGTGTAAATAGCAGAACTGATTGGGGAGTGTAATGCAACCCTGCGCATCACAACACTGCATCGTGTTGGTTTTCCCGGCCTCGCCCATGGCACAGGCATTCTATTGAGTACGTTGACTATGTCCCTGCTAATCAGAGAGGATATCGCTCGAGCAGATATTGCTTACCCGACAAAGGAGAAACGGAGATTGGCAGCCCGCAAAAAAAAGCAAGCCAAATCCGCTCGTGGTCGATGGGTGATTTTCGGCGTCCTGGCGGTCCTGCTCGCGGCCGTCGCCGTGGGCATTGCCCTTAACCTGCCGGTTCATCTGCGCAGAATCGGCGCGCCGGTGGCGACACCGGAACCGGCGGTGTCAACGCCCGTTCAACGTGCCGTCGATCTTGGGTCTTATGGCGTCACCGTCACGAACCATGCCGGGAATATCAAAGCGCTGACTATTCATCCGGTGGCGATCATGCAGGGCAATGGCCCCTGGAAGAAACTTCACCCCCTGCAGGGACAACTTGACGCGCGTATCGCCAACCCCTTCATGGCGTTTCCGGATTTGGCTGGCATCACCACTTCCACCACCGCCCAGTCCGCACTGGAGCAACAAATTCTGCAAAACGTTGCACCGCTGCTGAAGAGCGCGGAACCAGGCTGGAAAATCATCGGGATACAGTTGCACCCGTCGCTGCAATCCCCACCCTCTGGAGATTCATGACAAGGCAAAAGGGTTGAAATGAAATATCTGGGCCGTCTGAATCCCCACGATCCATTCTACGCGTATCTGCAAGAGCAGATATTCCCACCATTACTCACAGAACAGCACCCCCATCAATTTCGGGTATTCCAGTTTCCGGCATCCAATGAGGTTTTTCTCTACGAGGAAATCCATTCACAGCATAAAGTCATCGGTAAATTCTTCAACCGAATCGGGAAAGATCCACAGCAGGCCTGGGAGCAGGCCCATAACGAATGGCGGTATATGCATACGTTGCGCGACCTGGGTTTCAAAACCGGGCGACTGTATATTCCGCAACCCCTGGGAATTTCGTGGGATATGAACAATGTCATTATAGAGGAATTCTGTCCGGGACAACCCCTCTCCAGAGTCATCGAGGAGAGCATTGAACGCAATGATGCAAAATTATTATATGCACGCCTGACGGACCTCGCCTATTTCCTTGCCAAATTACATAACTGGACTGCTCGCTCTGAAACCGTGCGCTTTGATGCGCACTTTGCCTATTTCGACAAGATCATGGCGCGCCTGAAAAGACGCCACCGGATATCCGCCCATCAGACCGGTGAGTTCTATCATTACCGGGAGCGTTGGCAGCAGATGGGCAGTATGTGGGCAGACCGGCAAGTTCTGATCCATGGCGATGCCACCCCCTCCAATTTTCTCTTCGCAACCCATCGGCGCACCATCGCCATTGATCTGGAACGTATGCAGTTTGCCGATCGCGCGTATGATCTCGGCATGATTGCCGGGGAAATAAAACATCATTTCATGCGCACCACCCATCATGGAGAGCATGCCGAACCATTTATCGGCCATTTTCTCTGGGAATACAGCACCCATTTTCCGGACCGCCATGCGGCTTTTGCATCGATTACTGAGCGAATGCCCTTTTATATGGGTATGACCCTGTTACGCATCGCCCGTAATTCCTGGCTTGACTGGCGCTACAGCCAAGCCCTGGTCCACGAAGCCATTCACATTCTGCGGAGGTAACACCATGTCCATACGCGCCGTCTGTATAGATATTTATGGCACCATGATCAACATTGAAACCAATGAGGAAATGGAAGACATTTATCGCGGCATTTCCCATTATCTCACTTATCACCGGGTCTTTATGAACCGGCGAGAGGTCCGGGAACGCTACTTCGCCATCATGAAGGAGAGAAAACGCCAATCCGCTGAACGATATCCGGAAATAGACGTCGAGGCAATCTGGCACACCCTGCTCACCCAGGAGAACAGCAAACCGGTCAAAGGCCGGGAAAGACTGGCAAAAGAGTTGGCACGCCTGCATCGTGGCCTTTCCCGCACCCGCCTGGAGCGTTACGATGGCATTAAGCGCACGCTGAAAAGCCTGCAGGAAACCTACCGACTGGCCACTATTTCTGACGCACAACGCTGCTTCGCCCTCCCCGAAATGCGCGCGATGGGTATTAAGAAATATTTTGATATACGGATCATTTCCGGTGACTATGGTTATCGCAAGCCCGATTCCCGATTATTCGCCATGGCCGCAGAGCAATTGGAAGTGGCCCCTCATGAAGCCATTTATGTCGGCAACGACATGTATCGGGATATTTATGGCGCCCAGCAGGCGGGGATGAAAACCATCTTTGTGGACTCCAATCAGGGCAGCAAATCCTATAACGATGTAGCGCCCGATTATTATGCGCGGGACTTCTATCAAGTGCTGGATGGCGTCGGGTTTCTGGCACAAAAACATGCGGATGGCGATGACTGATTACTGTTTTATCCTCGCCGCAAAAGCGCATGCCATCTTGCCCTTGAGGGTGGTCATCTTGACACCTCCGGATCGCCAAATCGGTACCCAATCCCTTTTTCGGTCACCAGATATTGTGGCATTCCGGGATCATCCTCAATCTTTTCCCGCAGTCGTTTGATATATAACCTGACATAGTGGGCCTGATCGCCACGGTGCTCTCCCCACACGGCACCGAGAATTCGTCGATACGACAATATCCGCCCCTGATTCATCACAAAAAGGTGGAACAGTTGATATTCCTTGGGTGTCATCGGAATGGTCATCCCGCCCTTGCGAACGGTATGGGTGAGATCATCCAGCTCCAAGGCGCCTATAACCCAATGGGAAGATTCGGCGGATGAACCTGCTGGTCGTCGCCGCAAATGCGCGCGCAGGCGTGCGAGCAGCTCGCCAATGGTAAACGGCTTGGTCAGATAATCGTCGGCGCCACTATCGAGGGCCTGTACCTTGTCAGCCTCACTTCCGCGCGCAGAGATGATGATGATTAGTGCCTGTTCCCCTCCGTGGTCGCGTAATCGATGGATTAATCCCTGCCCATCCCCATCCGGTAAACCAAGGTCCAGCAGAATCAGGGCGAACGGCCGACCTTCCTGGATTTGTCGTTTTTCCCAAGCCTTCCAGGCATCTTTCAGCGTGCTTTCCCAGTGCAGGCGATACCCTGGTTCGCGGTCCATCGCCGCCTGCAGAAACCCGCCAATACTCGGGTCATCCTCCACCAGCAGGATATCCAGATCGCCTTCGTGCATGGTCGTCATGGCTTAATCTCCGTCAGGTGGCATAGGCGGCTCAGTCTCCCGAGGTACGGTAAAACAAAACACCGCACCGCGCACTGCGACCCGGTTACGCACCCAGATACGTCCGCCATGCAATTCTATAATAGCAGCACAAATGGCGAGGCCCAGTCCGCTGCCACCCAGTCCATGGGGCGGTTTGACCTGACTGAAACGAAGAAATATCTCCTCTTCGCGGCCGGGTGGTACGCCAAAGCCGTGGTCGATGACGCAAACGGTAATCTCCGCATCGTTCGCATAGGCTTCTAATTCGATGGCGCGGCCATTCGGACTATATCTGCACGCATTTTCCAGGAGATTAGCGAGCACTTGCACCATGAGCTGCGGGTCCACGAGGAGCAACGGCAAGTCTTTGGATATCCGCGCCTGAAAAGGACGATCGGTGCATACGGCCTTAACCTGATCGCGCGCGGTGACCAGCAGATCTTCCAGGGGAACCCATTCTTTTTTGATATTGAGTCGCCCGGACTGCAATGCGGCCATGTGCAGAATGCGATCCACGGTGTGTTCCATCTTTTGGGTTTGCTCGCGGATATTCTCCAGGAGATCGTGCTCATCGGCGGTCAAGCCCTGCGCATTGCGTTGAAGTGTCGTCGCGGTGCCTAGTACGCCAGCCAAGGGCGTCCGAAGGTCATGGGAAACAGCGCCTAAAAGCGCGTTTTGTAATTGCTCGACCCGCAAACGGACATCCGCTTCCGTACGTTGCAGGGAAGCTTGCGCTGAATCCAGAGCCACCGCGATGAGTCGCGCCACCGTTTCGAGAAAGCGCAACCAGTCTGCAGGCGCCCGACGCAGATCAAGATCAGACAGCATCATGACCCCCAGCGCATGCTCGCCGGACAGCATGGGCATAAACAGCGCCGGGAGTTCCGCCAGCGTGTCGGTGCTCATACCGGCATTCTTTTTATTGAGAAAGCTCCACCGGGCGGCAGCCCGCAGGTTGCGTTGTGGCGCTTCCAATTCGGTGGACGCGGGAAACATCTGCAACGGACTACCCGCGTTGTCCGCCGGTGGCAACCAGAATGCGACCGCAATACCCAGGGTCTGGTGCAACTTCTCGATGCTGGCGTTCAGAATTCCTTCGACACCACGGGCGCCGCTGAGCGCCTGAACCAGTTGATAGAGATTGCGGGCGCGTCGCTCGCGGATTCGGGCCATGAGCTCCTGCTCGCGAGATCGCGCCACCAGTTGGCTGATGAGCAGGATCAAGGAGAGGATCAGCGCAAAGTAAGCAAGC
>DAIAVG010000087.1 GCA_027445725.1 Acidithiobacillus sp. | reverse complement strand
CAAATGCGAAGAAAAAAGCTATGATCAAAAGCGCCTGCGATGGCTTTAGACCAGGCTTCCCGTACATGGCATGAGTGATTTTATTGCGAATGCTCTGCATTTGCTTTTCCCCTTCTACGTTATCCTTTGCGGAACAATCTTCTTAGCCAAAATGCGGTTTCTCGATACGCTTTCCGTCCGCCTCATCCTGGCGAAGCTCCTGATAACCTATATCGATGGTTTCCATGACCGTTCCTTTGATATGGTGGACCTGGGGAATTTTGAAATCCCGACCCGACAGTTATGAGCCGTCCGCTCTGCCTCTGAGCTACAGGTCCGTTAGTAAAATGGAGCACGATACCGGAGTCGAACCGGTCTATGCGGTTTTGCAGACCGCCGCTTGGGCCGCTTGGCTAACCGTGCGTGTTTGGTTGAGGGCGTAGGAGTCGAACCTACTGGTACAGGGTCCAAGGCCCTGCGTCACACCGTGCGACAAGCCCTCAAAAACTGGTCATACATCAATGTGTCGCAGGAATGCCCATGTCCGCCAGCGACCGCGCAGCCCAGGCGCGATCCTCGTCGGTGATCTCGCCGCCGGACAACATCTGCAGAAAACTTTCCGGGGCCTCCTGACCGTGGGCGACCATATCGGCGTACAGGTTTCCGGCAGTCAGCCAGATATGGTCCGGCGCCTCCTCCTCCGTGAGTTCCGCTACCCATTGGGCGGGAATGGTGGCGCGGGCCTGGGCCACCTTGTCGGGGAATGAACAGGCATGGCATGTATCACAAGGCTGCATGATTTTCTCCTGATAATGATGAATTGGTGCCGGATCTCGGAGTCGAACCGAGGGCCTATCGCTTACGAAGCGATTGCTCTGGCCTCTGAGCTAATCCGGCGCATTTTGAAAGAGCAACAAGGGAAACCAGCAAAAGGCTTTCCTTGTTGCTCTCCGGCGTTGTAATCATGACCACGATGCTTTGTCTTTCGCGCGTACTTTGTTCTGTCCCGTTGCGCATAGGTCGGCATCACGCCGATACGTCGCCTGTGCTTCTCAGGTCGAATGACCAGTGTTTCCTTCTTCATGGTTACCCCCTCTTACGGTCCCCGCCGGCAATAGACCCCTAGATACGGCGTTTCATTTACTGGCACGCACATCGGCAAAAAACGCATCCATATCGACCGCCGCCCCAATTTTATCGTGCTCCGTTTTCGCGGCATCCAGAAAAGCGATGTGTTTGCGGATGTACCGCATAAAAAGCATCGCCTTGTCTTCCGGTAGGAAAGTCGCGGTTCCGGTGTCTTCAACAGGAACGGGGAACTCAAAGCCACACTCTGTCCGGTACCAGAGTTCGCCTTCTTTGAAGCGGATGAAAACAACTTTTTTGCCATCCTTGACCATATCCTTGATGCTATTCACTTTGACACCCTCTTCTGTTGAAATTGGAGGCGGTTGTCGGCCTCGAACCAACGACATCCTGCTTACAGGGCAGGCGCTCTGCCATCTGAGCTAAACCGGCGTGTTGCTTTATGCCTCCCAAATATCGTGGCCATGATTCTCCACAAAACAGATTTACTGAATTTTGTACATGCGCTCGATGGCCGGCCCGGACATGGAACACACCAGGTGGGTCATATAGATGTGCGCACCTTTTGTAGCGTGGTACTTTGGACCATCCGTATACTGCAGGATCTGCAACCCCTTCTGCGTAAACGCATAAGGGCAGGCCGTACCCGCAAACCTCACCTTGCGAGGCATATGCAGCGTATAGGTGGCATCGCCGCCGGATCCCTGTTTGCTAATCCGCCCTCGAAGGGACGCTTCTGTTTCCTGATGATTCATGTGGACAATTCGCATCTGAACCTGGGGTGCATCGACGTGTAGTAACATGGTGTCTTCTGTTCCTTTTAGGGTTGCGGCATGGACCCATGCCCCTTGCATGAGTCTTTGCCGTTACTACTCAAACCATCTTCCAGCTACTTGAAAATGGGCATCGGCGGCAGCGCCAAGGGGTGATAGCCCTTTCCCGGCTTATAGGGCGCATGATAAGGCCCCTGCCAGGACACCCTTCCACGGTGGTCAATGCAGACACGATACATAACGCTATATCGATAATGGGGGCCTTCCGCCATAATGATAAATTGCACCTGTCCCGGATGCAGATCATAGGTTCCGGTGATATCACCCATCGGGCGCGATTCGGAAACAAAACGATTTTTCATGCCTGACGGTTCCGTCCAGATCGTTTCTCCGGCGGCGTTGGTGATGTGAAAATCCAGGTACCGGCTTGTTGGGCTGGCATCCGAATACAGCGTGTACCCCCGGTAATGGAATGGCTCACGATTAAGCGCCAGCTTTTTCTGGTGGGCAACCTTCGCCGCAATGATCGCCGCCTTTTTGGCCGCAACGGCATCCATCTGCTCTTTTTCATTCACCGATGCCATCGTCATTGCCACAAGAAACGCTATCAACCCTATGAAGACAATGATGAAAAAGATTTTTGCAATAAATCTGGCTGCCTGGGGACTCATTGGCGTACCGCCGCCACCGTATCCGCTATATCCATATGCCTCATTGATGCGGTTGCGATCCTCCGCTTCCTTCTGCATCCTTGCGTCTTGCGCCCCTAGCTGATACTGGATGTTACTATGCGAGTTTTCGACATAGTCCCCATAATACCCCTTATCCCGGTCAGACATGCTTCACCATCCCTATTTCAGTAAAACTTATTGGCAATTATAGTCACTGTGAGAGGTGGCATTTAGAGAAATTGGCGATCCATGCCGGGCTTGAACCGGCGACCTCCGCCGTGACAGGGCGGCGCTCTGGCCAACTGAGCTAATGGATCAAGGCATGTACTCTGGGGTGGCTTACGGGGCTCGAACCCGTGACCGCTGGAATCACAATCCAGAGCTCTGCCATCTGAGCTAAAGCCACCACAGAATACACGAACATTGGCGGAAGCGGTGGGATTCGAACCCACGAGACCACTTGCGTGATCTTCCGATTTTCGAGACCGGCGCAATAAACCGTGCTCTGCCACACTTCCGAATTGGTGCGCTCATCAGGATTCGAACCTGAAGCCCTCCGGTTAAGAGCCGGATGCTCTACCAATTGAGCCATAAGCGCGAAAATGGTCTGGGTGTCCGGATTCGAACCGGCGGTCTCCTGGATCCGAACCGCGCGTTGCCAGAGGCGGCAGATTTACAGTCTGCTGGGTTTGCCGAATCCCCCATGCTCCGAAAAAGGTGCGGGCAGTATTCCCTCGTCAGCTTCCTCCCGCGCCTGACGATTCGTTCCACGGGTCCGCCGGGCCTGGGCGGCATTACAGTGACTTACCCATCGCGACCGTGAAAATTTGGTACCACTTAGTTTGGCGGAAAGTGCAGGATTCGAACCTGCATGCCAGGGAAATCCTGACGGTGGAGTAGCAGTCCACTGCTGTGCCAATTGAGCCAACTTTCCAAAAAATAGGCTGGCGCCGCCCTGAATGATCCAGGGCAGCGCCGGATACCCGGTCTACGCATGGCAGACGGGCTAAAAAATGGTGCGAACGGTCGGACTCGAACCGACACGGGGTGTCCCTCCGGAACCTAAATCCGGCGCGTCTACCAATTTCGCCACGCTCGCATAACGATTATTTTGAGAAATTACTCTACGCAGTTGTAAAGGATTCCTTGACAACTCAAATTGGCGGGGACTGTGCGGATTCGAACCCACGGAGCGGATAATCCGCCCTCCGACTTTCAAAGCCGGTGCATTAGACCACTCTGCCAAACCCCCAGGAAATAAAGAGGCCCGGATCCTGGCGAAAGGATCCTAGCCCTCCCGGCAATCGAGGCAGCGAGCCTCCATCAACCAGAATATTGAAATTGGTCGGGGTAGCGAGATTTGAACTCGCAACTTCTCGCTCCCAAAGCGAGCGCTCTACCAGGTTGAGCCACACCCCGAAGCGCGGGTTTTTATTTGGCGAAACCCGCTAAAAACGCTCATCATGCTCGACGCCTTTCCCCCCATCCGAAGACCAGGTACTCGTTTAACGTTCCGCATTTGGCTGGGGCGGCAGGGATCGAACCTGCGACATTCTGATTAACAGTCAGACGCTACTGCCTCTGAGCTACACCCCAAAATGCCCTGTAGGTGCCGTACGGCACCACGGCGGGACCACCGATCATCGTGCTCCGCGTCGGCAATATGGTCCGCTTGCGTGAGCACAAATAGGCGCCGCTGCAGATTCCGTGGATCGGCAATTTTTGGAAAGCCCTACCAGTCGGTACAGCGGCATAGAAAAGGTGTGTCTGGTACCAAACCACTATTTCACAGTGAAAAGTCCTTTTTGCGTGGCAACCAGACGTTTCGCCAACCGTCTACTTTCCCAAACTATGGCGGAGTACCTTTTTAACAAGGCGGCGTCTTCTGACCGCGCGTTCCGCAAAAGCCGATCCAGGGTCCAGACCGTTTCGGCGGGACTAACCGCAGAGAAGTTGTCCACCAAGCGTTCAACGCGGGCCAATCGATGCATGTTACCTCCTTTTAAGCATGCATTGCCTCATTTAAGTCTCGCAGAGCCGTATGGTCGAGCCGAAGCGTGATGGTTGCCCAATCAATTCCTCTGGCGGCACTCGTAACCTTGGGCAAACGAATGAAGCGTCCCGATGAACACCTTTGGACGCAATCGTTCAAGACGCAATATCTCATGCAGCGTTTTTGGTTCGTCAGATGCCGTTTTGGATGACGGAAAATTGTGCGAGTTTCTATTCCAAATCGCCATGTGGATATCTCCTGTGAAAAAGCGCACGCGGAATTCAGCTAGTATCTAAATAGATGCGCAGCGCATTCCAAACGCCACGACTTGCAGGATCGGTTCCGTTTGGACTCCTCGATGCACCCTGCCAGACACCCCATGCCGCCTGATGCCACAAACCGCTAGATGCGTCCACGAACACCGCACAGGTGGTATCTTGGCGGGTCGTTTCAACCGTATCCGGCACTCTGGCCCTTTCGCGAAGTGTGGGGCATGGCCCGCTATCGTATGCGGCAACCGCCGGCCCGATTCGCGCCCATTGCAGAGCGCGACCATTACCCGACCGGAAAGGGCACCTGCTGAATTACCCGGCAGGACGGGGGAATTGGTGGAGAGCCACGGAATCGAACCGCGCAGCGCCAGAGGCGTCCGGTTTACAGCCGGGTGGGTTTGCCGCATCCCTCACTCTCCGAAAAGGTGCGCCCGGTATTCGGCCAGACGTCTTGCCTATTCCACGTCGGGAAGGCCAATCCCGTTCCAGCCTCGTGTGCTGGTACTGCCTAAGATGCCAGGCCAACCGATTTTATGGCCCAGCGCGTTCACGGCGGCAGCGCCGTCCATTTGACCCATGGATGGGGAATTTGGTGGACCTGGACGGAGTCGAACCGACGACATTCCGCTTGCAGGGCGGATGCTCTACCAACTGAGCTACAGGCCCATAAAATGGCGACGGCTAACAAGCGGCAATAAGGGCCGGTTGTTTGATCTCGTTATCGCACCCCGCCGCAGCGCGAAACCAGCCAGTGAAACTAGTCCCGCTACCGCACTGGCACGGCAGTCAAGACATTTCCCATTGACGGGAATATGGAGCGGGCTGCGGGAATCGAACCCGCCTGGACAGCTTGGAAGGCTATTGCACAAGGCCGATATGCCAAGCCCGCGAAATCGGCCTCGGGAACCACCCCAAAGCCTGGCTTTTTCCACAGAATCCCGCCCATTACAGGTCAAGATCGCCTGCCTTGCAGCCTACGCAAGGACCGTTTTCACAGGTGAACTACGGACAATCTGCCTGCGGGTTTTTCCTGCCAATCCCGCAAAACGGCAATCCCCGCGATTTCGGCTCGGACCGCCGGATCTCAGGAGACCCAGAAACACCACAACTAGCCGCTGCGAGCCCTCTGTTTACCTGCGAGGACAGGGGTTTTGGCGACCAGGGGTGGATTCGAACCACCGACCCCTGCATTTCCAGAACTGCTCTGCCACTGAGCTACCCACCAACATCGCGCTGAAAGTGGGAACGGATTCGAACCGCTGGCCTGTTCTGTACCTTGCTGCTCTTCCACTGAGCTACCTGATCATGAAATTGGTGGCAGGTACGCTTACCTCCATCCGGAGG
>DAIAVG010000086.1 GCA_027445725.1 Acidithiobacillus sp. | reverse complement strand
TCTGTCTGCAACTCCCTTTCGGAATTTATCGCGGTACCCGCCGCATTTTGAACAGGAGCCAGTTTGATGTCTACCAAATCCGAAAGAGCCGCTATGGAGAAAAGAGAAAGGACGTGCGCGTACCGGCTGGATGGCGTGGAGGATGCTGTTCATGATTCAGATCTCGGGGAGCAATTTGCCGGGATTGAGAATGCCGTCGGGATCGAAGACCTGTTTGATGGCGCGCTGAATGCCGAGGTTTCCCGGACTGAGTTCCAGCGGGACATAGGCGCGCTTGCTGCTGCCGATACCGTGCTCGCCGGAGAGCGTCCCGCCCAACGCCAGTACAGTCTGGAAGAGCTTTTGCAAGCCGTGCTGGGCGCGGCGCATCTCGTCCTTATCCTGGGGGTGGACTAGAAAGTTTACGTGCAGGTTGCCGTTCCCTGCGTGTCCGAAGCTGACGATATGCAGGGACTGCTCTGCGGCGATCCCTTCAATAGCCTCTAGCAACTCGCGCAGACGGCTGACCGGCACGACCACATCCTCGTTGATCTTGAGTGGTGCCATGGCTTTGGTGGCGGGAGACAGGGACTTGCGTGCCGCCCACAGATCCGCAATGGCAACCGCGTCGGTAGCTTCCAGAATCTCCAGACTCCCCTCACCCGCCAGTGCTGCGCGGATGGCCTGCACTTGTCCGGGGAGTGTGACCGCCTCGCCATCCACTTCGACCATCAGCAGAGCGTTGCTGCCTTCGGGCAGGTCGCTGGCCGCGCCCATGGCGCGCACGGCGGCCAGGGCATGGGGGTCCATGAGTTCGAGCGCGCTGGGGGTGTTTCGCTGTGCCATGACCCGTTGTACTGCGGCACAGGCACTCGCCGTGTTGCTATAGGCGGCGCGCAGGGTGGCGTTGGCGGCAGGCATGGGCAGCAGGCGCAAGGTGGCCTCGGTGATGAGGGCAAGGGTGCCTTCGCTGCCCACCAGCAGACGGGTGAGGTCATAGCCGACCACGCCTTTGCTGGTACGGACGCCGCAGCACAGCGTCTCGCCGGTGCCGGTGACGGCGCGCAGGCCCAGTACATAATCGCGAGTGACTCCATATTTTACGGCGTGGGGGCCTCCGGCATTCATCGCCAGGTTGCCACCGATACGGCAGTAAAGGTTGCTGCCGGGATCGGGGGGGTAGAAAAGCCCATCAGCCTGCACATAGGCGCTGATGGCGGCCGTGATGCATCCAGCCTCAACGGTGATGGTGCGATCAACGACGCTGTAAGCGCAAATTTTTTGCATGCACTCGAAGCTGATGACGGCACTACCGGGCACCGGCTGAGCCCCGCCGACATTACCAGAGCCAGCCCCGCGCGGGACAAGGGGCAGATGATGGCGGCGGGCGATGCTGACAATGGCCTGTACCTCTTCATGGCTGCGCGGGAAGATCACCATCACGGGTGCGCAGCTCCCTGGTGTCTCGTCGCGGCTGTAAATGGCAATGGTATCGGCATCGTCGCGCACCCGCTCAGTATCGAGGGCAGCGCGCAGGGCGGGGATGATGGTGCTGACGTTCATGGTTGACTCTCCCGGATTTTTTGTAAGAGAGCGGTGGTGCTGCGCTCGTGGCGGAAAGGAATGCTGAGCACCTGGCCGCCTCTGGCCTGTACCCAATCGGCGCCGACGATGCGGTCTACCGGCCAGTCGCCACCTTTGATCAGCACGTCGGGTTGGAGATGCTGGATGAGTTTCAGCGGGGTATCGTCGTCAAACACCGTGACGAAATCCACCGCCTGTAAGCCAGCGAGCACCGCCATGCGGTCCTCTTCACTGTTGACCGGACGATCCGCGCCTTTGCCGAGGCGGCGCACCGAGGCATCACTGTTGACGCCCACCACCAGGCAGGCGCCTTTGGCGCGGGCTTCGGCGAGATACTGCACATGGCCCCGATGCAACACATCAAAGACGCCGTTGGTAAAGACCAGGGGGCGTCGGAAGGCACAGGCCTCGCGCAACGCCTCCCGGTCGCGGAGCACCTGACCGGTGCGCAACGCGGGCGCGGGCGCGTTGTTCGTAAAACTGGCATCGACACCATTGCAGAGGGCATGAATGAGGACGAGGTGGACTTCCTGAATGCGCGCTGTGTTTTGCTCCGGCACGCGCAGTTCAATATCCACAGGGCGTAGCAGTGGCGCGAGCTGCCCGCCTTCCTTGCCCGTAAGGGCCAGCACCCACATGCCGCGCTGCTGGGCGGTATGAACGGCGGCGAGGACGTTGGCGGAGTTGCCCGAAGTGCTGAAAGCGACCAGGCAATCACCCGGACGGCCCAGCGCCTCAATCTGTCGGGCGAAAATCTGTTCGTAGCAGGCATCATTGGCGATGGCCGTGACCACGCTGCTGTCGGTACCGAGGGCGATAGCGGGCAGGGCGCGGCGTGTCGTCTCAAAGCGGTTGACCAGTTCCGAGGCCAGGTGCTGGGCATCGCCGGAAGAGCCGCCGTTGCCGCAACTGAGCACCTGCCCGCCAGCTTGCAAGGTGGCAATCAGACGCTGGCTGGCCTGTGCAAAAGGCACTGCCAGTACCGCCGCCGATTTTTCTTTGCAGGCGATATCGGCGCGGAAGGCGGAATTCATCCAGTCAGTGACGGTCATGGGCTGGGTACTCTAAAGGCATCACGAATCCAGTCTGCCGGGGCATCACCGTCGAGGGCGACGACATCAAAGCGGCAGGGCCGCAACCCGTGCTGAGGGTTACGCAAAAGAAAGTACTCCGCGGCGCGGATCAGCCGCCTTTGCTTGCGACCGGTGACACTGGCCGCCGCACCTCCCTGCCGGTCGTGGGCACGCTGGCGCACCTCCACGAAGACCAGGGTGTCGCCATCGAGGGTGATGATGTCAATTTCTCCCATCCGGCAGCGATAGTTGCGTGTCAGAGGATGTAGCCCGTGCCCGGCGAGCAGGGCGACGGCGCTGTCTTCACCCTGCTGACCTAAATTCTGGCGTGGTGACGGCATGATTCAGGTGCCCGGCTTGGGCAACCCCGGCAAAGGCACGATTTGGCCATTCTCCACTTCCATCCATTCCATGTCACGCATGATCTGGTTGTCGGCAGCGAAGTGGAGGATGCCCGTGGTACCGTTCAGGCTGCCCGTCATGTCTTTATCCAGAACGCGCTCCGCCATCCGGTAGGCATCCAGCCCGAAGGCCGCCATGCGCCACTGGGCATCACTGGCGTTGGGCAGGGTGGTGCGCAGCAGAGGCGCCGCTTGCGGCCAGCTTTGCCCAGGGCTGATGATCCACGGCATATCGACAGACTCAATACCAGAGAGCCCCCGCGCGTCGCCGGGCAAGGCGGCGCCGTGCAGTAACGCCGGGCTGAAAATAGGCACAGTGCTATTGATCAGCCGGATAGCGGTAACCGCAGCGCTGGCGTTTTTCGCATCGGTAATCAGAAAGACAAAGCTGCGTTGCCCTGGCGGTATACTCAACAGTTGTCGCGTGTTATCCGCCAGAGGGTGTCCCGGCAGATAGGTGGCGACACCGCCGACCGTACCGCCGAGCTTCTTCCAGACCGCGATAAAGTCTGCCTGAATGGCGGCTCCACTGGAGTCCTGCGGATAAAGCACGTAGGCACGACGATAACCCACCCCATAGCTCTGGGCGGCAATTTGCCGGGCGGCGACGTCACGGCTCAGGCTCAGGGTATAGAGCCCCGGCTGCTGCACACCGGGCGCCGTGCCGAGGGCAATGACTGGCGGATCACTGGGTTTCCTGACGGCGGCTACGGCGTTGATATCCTGGGGCAGCCAGGGGCCGACGAAGACTTTGCAGCCCTCTTTTACCCCGCGTTCAAAGAGTACGGCGGTGTAACTGGGGTTGCCGGTGGTCCGCAGGACGCGCACCGCAGGACCGGATTGTAATTGCGCTGCAGTGGCCATCCCAGCGGTGATCGCCTGGGAGAGGGGCGCATAAGGCCCGCTGGAGGGTAACAAGGCGCATATACTACCGAGCGCCGGGTTGAGAGCAGAAGTGTCGGTGGTGGTCGCGGTGTCGTCCGAGAAGTTTATGGGGGGGTGCCCAGGATGCGCCGCCAGCCAGGCACTGATCGCCGCCTGTCGCTGTTGCGGATCGGGATACTGCCGGGTGATCAGGGCGACAGCGATCCACTCCTGCACCAGGGGATTGCCGCTACGTCCCTGCCAATTCTGCAGTTTCGCAGCCGACTGCAAATCGAGGAGGGCATGAATGCGGCGATGATTCCCTGCGACCTCATTGCTACCCAGGAGGCTGTCCCGTTCGATCAGGAAATTCAGCGCGGTGAGCTCGTGGCCTTCCTGCGTGTAGAGCGTGGCCAGGGTACCCATGGCCTGAGCGCGCACATCCTGAGGCGTGCTGGCGATGGTCAGCAGTTCTTCGAGATTGCCCTTGGCACTGGGGGTCTGCCCTTGATCCATGAGCCCCTGAGCGCGGATCCAAAGCGCCGCCCCGCGCAGTTCGGCGTTGTCATGCTGCAAACGCAGCACTTCATTAGCCAGTAATATCGCAACCTGCGGTTTTCGTCCTTTCAGGGAGGCTTGTGCGGCTTCCATCAGGTAATTGAGTTGGGTTTGTCCCCGTGCCTCCGCGGCCGCGTGGATGTAGTCCCTGGCCGCCTCCAACTCGTGCCCCTTGGCCATGAACTGGTCGGCATGTTGCGCCGTTGATGTTTCAGGGACGCTTGTCGTCGTTTCGGCAGGCGCTGGCGCTGGATTCGACGATGGTGGCGTCTTATGTGGCATACTCGCGCAGGCGCTCAGGCCCATGGCCAGGGCCAGAGTCATCAGCAGGCGCAAAGAGGCCTTCAGGGCTGGGGAGGGTGTCATGAGCAGAGTGTATGGAGAAAGGCGAAGGTGTTCAATGACTGAAACACGACTTCAGCCGGGAGTGCGGTTATGAATGGCCTTACAGAACCGGCGGCGGGCGTCGCCGGGCAATTAACCATCATCGCCACCCCCATCGGTAACCTCGATGATCTCTCATTGCGCGCGCAACGGGCGATTAGCAGTGCCACCCTGATTCTGGTGGAAGATCGCCGCCACGCCCAGCGCCTCTTTCAGCATCTGGGTGTGCGGCCCAAAACGCTGGCACTGCACGAGCATAACGAGAGGGCCCTTGCCCCGCAGATTGCCCAGCGTATCGCCACCGGGGAGCATATCGCCCTGCTGTCAGATGCGGGGATGCCGCTGATTTCTGACCCAGGATTTCCGTTGCTGGCCCTGCTCCGGGAGCAGCAGTTACCGGTGACGATTATTCCCGGGCCTAACGCCGCGTTGGCCGCGTTGGCACTCTCCGGCTTGCCCAGTGATCGCTTTAGCTTCGAGGGTTTTCTGCCTGCTAAGGCGGGGGCGCGGCGGACCCGGCTACAGGCCCTGCAACGGGAGGCGCGCAGCATGATTTTTTATGAGGCGCCGCATCGGATCGGCGAGACCTTGGCGGATATGGCTGAATTATGGGGTGCGGATCGCGGGGCGGCGCTGTGCCGGGAGCTGACCAAAATGTACGAGGAATGTCTGCGGGACTCGCTGGGTGGGCTGGTGGCGCTGCTACAGGCGCATCCTGACAAGGTGCGCGGCGAAATGACGCTGGTGGTGGCGGGCGCGCCGGAGCAGACCCAGGAAGAAACCGATGCCGACCAGTTGCTCAGCCCGCTGCTGGCTGAATTACCGCTGGCCCAGGCCGTGCGTATCGCTGCGAATCAGAGCGGCATGGCCCACCGTTTTCTCTATGCCCGCGCGTTGGCCTTGACTTCTGATCAAGGCCCCGCTTAAATACGGCCTCTTGGCCCAGGTAGCTCAGTCGGTAGAGCAGAGGACTGAAAATCCTCGTGTCGGCGGTTCGATTCCGTCCCTGGGCACCATATAAAACAAAAACTTATAAAGAAATCTCAAGCTTCTATTGATTTTCCGCTCCACTGGCGCGACACTCAGGCGAGAAAGGCTGTCGCGGAGGGTGGCGCATGGCAACTGTTTCCCCAAGATTCGATGACCAAGGAGTTCGCATTGGTTGGCAAGTGCGGATTCGCAAGAAGGGGTATCCTCAACAAGTCAAAACCTTCAGAAAGAAAGCGGAAGCCGAGGGGTGGGCAAAGACCGTTGAGGCAGAGATGGAGCGCGGAGCTTGGCGCGACACAACAGAAGCCGAGGCAACCACGCTGTGCGA
>DAIAVG010000085.1 GCA_027445725.1 Acidithiobacillus sp. | reverse complement strand
CCGTTGCCCGCGGCCATGAATCATCCCTTTGAGGGTCTGTACGCCGGCAGACTCCACCGCCGTAGCGCCCGCCTCCGCCTCCAGTTGCACATTCTGGATGCTGTGATGTACCCAATGACTGGACAAGGATCGGCCCTGGCGTACTTGAGCATACAACTTGGAGAGGACTTCCTGCGCTGCCTGCACAGAAGCGGCTGTCCCGGTGATATGAAAGCGTGTGCCGCGGGGCAGGATAACCACTCCCAAGCGCGACTCGATCTGTTTGATATGGCTGTCCAGTTCGCCGGACAGTTCGGAGAGCATCGCCGCACTGGCATGTTCAGCGACAAAATCGCTGTGACTGACACTCAGCGTCTTACCGGGAGGCTCCATGGGACTATATGGCAAGGCGCTGGCTCGCCGGTGCCACATGCCCGCGCAGACTATTGGGCAGCGCCGCCGTAATTTCGACATTCAGCATCTGTCCAACCCAATCCATGGGTCCCGCCATATTGACTGAACGATTGCAGGCGGTCTTGCCCGTCAGTTGCTGCGGATCACGGCGCGACGGCCCAGTCATCAGTACCGCCTGCCGCGTGCCCACCAGGGCTTGCGCGTAGCCCTGCGCCAGCTCGTTGATGCGCCCCTGTAATACCGCCAGACGCTCATCTTTGAGGGTCTCGGGCACACTGTCTTTCAGCTTCAGCGCCGGTGTATTGGGGCGTTGGCTGTATTTGAAGGAAAAAGACTGATCGAAGCGCACCGCATCGATCAATTCCATGGTCGCGGCAAAATCCGCATCGGTTTCACCCGGAAACCCCACGATGAAATCCGAAGAAATCTGGATACCCGGACGGGCGGCACGCAGGCGATCAATCTTATCCAGATACTGCTCGACCGTGTGTTTGCGGTGCATACGCCGCAAAATGCGGTCAGAGCCACTTTGCACCGGCAGATGCAGATGCGGTGCGAGAATATCGATACTGCCGTGCGCGGCAATCAATTCGTCGTCAAGGTTACTGGGATGGGAAGTGGTATAACGCAGGCGCAGTAAACCGGGAATTCGCGCCAGACGTTCCAGTAGATCGGCCAGACCGCCGTCGCCCGCCAGCCCCGTCGCGCCCCGGTAGGCATTGACGTTCTGCCCCAGCAGGGTGATCTCACGCACGCCCTGCTCTGCCAACGCACGCACCTCACGCAGGATATCGGGCATGGTGCGGCTATATTCCCGTCCGCGGGTATGGGGTACCACACAGAAGGTACAGAATTTATCGCAGCCTTCCTGAATGGTGACAAAAGCGGTGGCTCCGTCGCGGCCCGGCCGCTGCGGCAAATGATCAAACTTTTCCAGCATCGGGAAGGCGACATCCACCTGCGGACGGCGCTCGGCCAAACAGGCATCCAGTAAATCCGGCAGACGGTGCAGCGTCTGCGGTCCGAACACCAGATCCACGTAAGGAGCGCGCCGCCTCAACCGCTCTCCTTCCTGACTGGCTACACAGCCCCCTACACCGACCACCACCTCCGGGCGCCGTTCCTTGAAAGGGCGCCAAAAGCCGAGCTGAGTAAAGACCTTGTCTTCGGCCTTTTCACGGATGGAGCAGGTGTTGAGCAGGAGCACATCGGCGAGCGCCGGATCGTCCACCAGATGCAACCCATGGCTGACCGCAAGCACATCAGCCATGCGCTCGGAGTCATACTCATTCATCTGACAGCCGTAAGTCTTGATATACAGGTTCTGCAATGCTTTCCCAGAAAAAGAGAGAGGACTTTATGGATGATGATAGGGCCACCCCGAAGGATTGACAAGGGGCGGTCGCCGATTACGGAATCACCCCAAACCCAACGCCGATTTCAGCAAGAAGTGAAAGCGCTGATCATCCAGAACACTGCCCAGCAGACCAAAACGGGTGGCCACCGCAGTGACCTGCGGCCCCTTCGGCGTGATCGTTACATCCACCAGCATGTGCCCGTTACGCGCATGAATAACACTGCCTTGGGAGGAGGTGCCCGCACTTTCGGTACTGAGGATGACACAATGCATCTGCCTCAGCACCTGCGTAGCTGCCGCTAGGGTAGGCTGAAATGCCGTCGGGTAATAGTGGGTGTCCTGGCCCGTATAGACGGCCGCCAGCGGCCCACCCCCATCCTCCGTGCTACAGGCGCTGAGCAAGATCGGGGATAGTATCGCCATGAAGATCAGAAACAATCGCTTATTCTTATTCATATCCATCCTCATTAAACCCGGAAGATCAGTTTCCTATAGCGCCAGTATAACCCAAAAGTAGTCCGGCATGACGCCATCCGCAGCACCGTGCTACAATACGCGCCATTCATTTGGCGACGCGATGACCAGCGTTTTGCCTCCACCGGTGGAGAAAGCCCATGTCCCGATCTTCCGGGCCGATGTCCCAGCCTTGGCACTTTACCCGCGAGTTTTTACGCGACCCTCATGCCATTGGGGCTGTGCTACCCAGTTCGCCCTTCCTCGCCCGCCGTATGGCCGCCATGGTGCCCCACAGCCCCGGCCTGGTGGTCGAGTTGGGGCCGGGTATGGGGCCGGTGACCAAGGCCTTGCTGGAAAGCGGCATTCCACCGCAGGATCTGGTTCTTGTCGAGCAGGCGCCAGCCATGGTCCGCCACCTGCGCCGGCATTATCCCGAGGTGGAAGTCATTGAAGGGGACGCAGCGCACATTCAACACCTGGTGGCGCATCGCGGTCCGGTCCGCGCCGTGGTGTCCAGTCTGCCGCTGCGCAGCATTCCCAAAGCGGTCGTCGAGCGCATCTTTCAGCAACTTCCGGGGATCAGTCATCACGGTACGGTCTTCATCCAGTTTACCTATCACTTCCGTAGTTCCTGCCAGGGCTTGCCACCGGAGTTTCGTCGCGGACGCGTCGCCGTGGTCTGGCGCAACGTGCCACCGGCACGGGTAGACGCCTTCATTTATCACGCACCCCAGCAGCGCTGATTTGGTCGCGTTGACAAAAGAAGAGGCGAGAATGATGAGGCATGACCGAAAGACGCAGAGTGCTACGTCAGACAATGGACCCCTGCCCTGTTCCAAAATGATCACCAAAAATCCGCCTCCCCTGCGCCATGCCCCTCGTGCGCTATGGCCTTGGCTAACCTTGCCTGCCTCTCTCACCGCAGCGCTGCAACGGGCTTACGGAAAGCCGCATGCGGTGCAGGCGCTGCTGCTGGATAGCGGACGCGCGAACCCAGCGCCGACCGAGCGCCGCATATTGCGCCTACATCGCGGAGAGCAGATTTTTTGGCGCGAGGTCCTCTTGCACGGTGGCGACCCAATGCGTCCGGCGCTTTGGGCGCGCACGACCATTCCTTTGCGCGGACTGCGTCACGGTCTGTTACCGCTGACCCGCCATGGCACGCGCCCCATCGGCAACACCCTATTCCGTCACCGCCGATTGCGGCGCTCCCCGATTCAAGCCGAGAGCCAGCCACGATTCGGCCGCCGCCGCTGGCAGCGGCGGTCCGTATTGCGTCGCGGTGACACGGGGGTCCTGGTCGAAGAGCATTTCCTGCCGGACCTGCCACGCTGGGCTGGTCGAGGACGACGCTGATGCAAGCGACTCCCGCGCCGCTCCGCCAACGCCTACGCGCCTATGCGACCCTGATGCGCATGGATCGTCCCATTGGCACCCTGCTCCTGCTCTGGCCCACCTACTGGGGACTCTGGCTGGCCGCTAGGGGTACTCCGTCACTCGGTCACTTCCTGATTTTCACCGCCGGCACCTGGCTGATGCGCTCGGCGGGTTGTGTGATCAATGATTACTTTGACCGCGATTTCGACCGGCAGGTCGCCCGCACCTGCCAGCGCCCTCTGGCGACAGGCCTGATCACCTCGCGGGCAGCATTGCGCCTCTTCGTCATCCTCTGCCTGCTGGCCGCAGCCCTCCTGCCCTTTCTCAACTGGCTGACCCTATTGCTGGCGGG
The DNA here is from genome assembly GCA_027445725.1 of Acidithiobacillus sp. The sequence continues at coordinate 2,258 of DAIAVG010000085.1, read as the reverse complement.
CTGCGCCGTGTTAATCACCATTACTTACCCGTTATTCAAGCGTTTCACCCATCTCCCGCAAGCCTATCTGGGTATCGCCTTTTCCTTCGGTATACCCATGGCTTTTGCCGCGACCCTCGGGCAAGTTCCGGCACTCGCCTGGTGGCTGATGCTGGCCAATGCCTGCTGGGTCGTCGCCTATGACACGGCCTACGCTATGGCCGACCGTCCAGACGACCTCAAGGCCGGAATCAAGTCGACGGCCATTCTTTTTGGACGTTTTGACCGTCACGCCATTGCTGGCCTGCAAGCCGTCATGCTCATCATTTTTTTCGGGATCGGCGTCGAGCAGGGCACGCATTGGCCTTATTGGATCGCCTTGGCAGGTGCCACCGTCCTCGCGGCCTATGAGCAGTCGCTGCTCGGCGGCGACCGGGATCAGGCGTTCCGCGCTTTTCTGCATAATAACTGGATTGGTCTGCTGCTCTTCTGGGGGATTGTCGCGGGACTGGCTCCGAACGGGATATCCATTCTACCGGCGGCACTGTGAAGATTGACCATTTTTTGGCCATCCGTGCATGCCCAGAGTAGTTTGAAAGCAATCATTGACAAACTTATACACAATTTACTCATACATTAAGACAAACTTGGCTAGTCCCATTATGTTTTTGATATTAATTATTAACATATTGTTTTTTATCATCTTTTATTTTGCACCTTTTTTAGGCGCCCACTCTAACGCGTTGAAGAACAGGGGGTCTAGGACTTTTCAAGATGTTCATACACAGACTTATCCACAGAAGTTGTGGGCAACTTCATGAGCGCTGAAGCCAACTGCATTCAGGTCGCCGTCATGGTACCGCTCCGCCGCATATTTTCTTACGCCCCGCCGCCGGAGGGACATCTACAGCCGGGCATGCGGGTGCGGGTACCTTTCGGCAAGGGCAGTCGGGTAGGCATCGTTCTCGGTTACGCCAGTTGTCCGCCCGATGTAACGCTGAAGACCATTGAGCAGGTCCTGGACGCGCACCCTATTTTACCCGTGGCCTTGCAGCAATTGATACAGTTCGGGGCGGCATACTACCATCACCCGCTCGGTGATGCCTGGGCTACTGCCCTGCCGACCCTGCTGCGCCAAGGACGGCCGCTGCCAAAACCGGCTCCCTGGGGTTACCGCCTCAGTGCCACCAAAGTCCAGACGGCACCACGCCAGCCTGGAAAATTGCAACAAGCGCTCCGGGAATTGCTCATCGCCACAAGTGTTGTGCCTGAGGCAAAAATCCCCAAAGAATTACGCCACATTTTACGACAGGCTATCCGGTGTGGCTGGATAGAAACGGTGACGGAAGTTATCTCGCCGGAACACGCGGCACCCTCTCCACATCGCCTGAATGCGGAACAAGAAAGCGCCGTGTCGCAATTACGCATGGCCGGAGGCTTCAACGCGTGGTTACTGGAGGGGGTGACCGGCAGCGGTAAAACAGAAGTGTATCTGGAAGCAATCCGGCCGCATCTGGAATCCGGGGCACAGGCCCTCATTCTGGTCCCGGAGATCGGCCTCACCCCCCAACTCGTAGAACGCTGCCAAACGCGTTTTGGCGAGCATCGCGTAGCCGCCCTGCACTCTGCACAAGGCGACGCCGAGCGTTTGCGCATCTGGGCAGCGGCAGCGGCGGGACGGATTCAGGTCATCGTTGGCACCCGCTCGGCACTTTTCGTGCCCCTGCCCCGTCTTGCCATGATCATTGTCGATGAAGAACATGATCCCTCTTTTAAGCAGCAGAACGGCTGGCATTATTCGGCACGGGATCTCGCGATTCAACGCGCGCGCCTGGAAAACGTTCCCATTGTCCTCGGCTCTGCTACCCCCTCTCTGGAAAGCCTCTATAACGCACAAAAGGGCCGTTATCGACTCTTAGAGCTGCGTCAACGCGCTACTTCGGCCGACTTACCGAAGATGACCATCGTCCCACTGCGTCGCGAGAATCTGCAGGGTGGCATTTCCTCTACCCTGCTAACGGCGTGTAAGGAAACCCTGGAGGCAGGCAATCAGGTATTACTGTTCCTGAATCGTCGGGGCTACGCCCCAGCAGTACTCTGCCACGATTGTGGCCATGTGGTGCAGTGCCCTCGTTGCAGCGCGCCCATGACCTGGCATCGCCAGCAGGAACGCCTCCGCTGTCATCATTGCAGTCACGAATCGCGCTGGCCACAAGTCTGCCCCGCCTGCCGCAGTGCGGCGCTGATCACCGCCGGCCAAGGCACGGAGCAACTGGAGG
>DAIAVG010000084.1 GCA_027445725.1 Acidithiobacillus sp. | reverse complement strand
CTCTTCCGCTCTGGCGTCATCTGCTTTTTCGGCGCGGGACCGGCGTTGCAGGCCAAAGTCATCGCCACCGTGCAGGCACAGTTCACTCCCATCGCCAACCCCAAGGTCGAAGAACTGGCGGTCCGGGTCGGCGAGCGCGATGGCGTGGGGCGCGACGGCGTCACCCTCAAAAATCTCGACGAAGAACGGATTCTCCTCGTTGCCCTGCGCCTGGCCCAGAGCCTCGCCCTGGAACTTCATGAAGAGGCCGTCGAAAATCTGCTGGAAACTACTCTGAACCTGCTTTCGGAAGTGACTCGTACCGGGCGTTTGCCGGGACGGCGCGGCGGGCACCTGCGTTTTCTCGCCTCGACTTCCGCCACCCGCACCGAAATCCTCTCCCGCCTGGCGGTACTGGACAACCCCGACATCGTCTGGGAGACACCGGGCCTGGAGCTGCTCTCCCGCGAGCTCTCCGCCGACCTGGAGCTCACCAGCCGCTTTCGCGCCCTCGACGAAAAACTCGACGCCATTCATGAGGGGCTGGAAGTCATGATTGTCGCCAGTCGTCACCATCGGGAGACCATCCTGGAATGGATCATCATTATCCTGATCTCGGTGGAAGCGCTGATTATGCTCATTGGCAAGTAAAATGGGCGGACGATCGCCAGCGTTGGAGAATGTTCCCACTGCGCACGATGTTGACGATGCAGAACCACCCTATGACGAACATGAAGCCTTTATTCCGCATAACACCCGCATCGCCCACAGCTATGATCCTGCCCGTCTGCTGCTGATCGGACCGGCTTGGGTAGGGGATATGGTCATGGCGCAAGTATTGTTGCAGGTACTGCGCCGCCGCTGGCCGCGCCTGCAGGTGGATGTCCTGGCCCCGCCCGCCAGCGTCCCGCTGGCGGAGCGTATGCTGGAAGTACGACGGGCCATTCCCCTGAGCATCGACCACGGCCAGCTTGGCCTGAAGCTGCGTCGTCAGGTGGCAAAGGATCTGCAGGAGCAGGATTATGACTGGTCCATCTGTCTGCCGAACAGCTTTAAATCCGCACTAATTCCATATTGGGCACGGATACAGACACGCACCGGTTTCCGCAGCGAAGGCCGCCGTTTACTGCTCAATGATCGCCATCGCCTAGACAAAAAGAAGCTGCTGCGGACCGTGGATCGCTTTGTCGCTCTCGGCCTGCCGCCGCGCCTTCCCCAACCCACGCAACTGCCTGCACCACGTTTACAGGTAAACCAGGCAACGCTTGCCGCTGCCTTGCAGCGACTGGGTATCGGCGTGCCCCAACGGCCTCTGGTCGCCTTGGCACCGGGTGCTGAATATGGCCCGGCCAAGCGCTGGCCGGTGCGTCACTGGATTACCCTGGCCCGGTCCCTTATTGAGCGTGGCCATGCTGTCTGGCTGTTCGGCAGTCCCAAGGATGCGGAAATCACTCAAGCCATAGCGGCCGCTGTCCCCGAAGCGCTTGATTTGGGCGGCCAGACCAGCCTGCTGGAGGCCGTTGATCTGCTCTCCCTCGCCCCCATCACGGTCAGCAACGACTCTGGTCTGATGCATGTCGCCGGTGCCGTAGGCAGCCGGGTCATCGCTTTATATGGCCCCACGCCACTGCGCATGACCCCACCGCTGTCAGCCGGCGCCCAGCCCTTGCGTCTGGATATATCCTGTAGTCCCTGTGGCAAACGTGAGTGCCCCCTCAAACATCATCGCTGTATGGAAGACCTCAGCCCGGAACACGTCATTCGCCAAATTCCCCAGACATAGTCGGAGCGCAGACACAAAAAAGCCCCGACTGGCGGAGCGAGGAGAGGAGGAGCAATGCCAAGGCATCGCAGGGGTAAAACGGCCTTGCCGGGTAGCGTTGCTGGCCGCCGGGCATTTCGCCTCGGCGCCCGCCTCCGTCATTAAAATGCGTAGGTCAGCATCACCCGGTTATAAATGAAGGAATGGCCCTTATTGAAACCGGCACCATTACCAAATTGCGCGCTCGTTCCGGTACCCAACTCCACCCGGTCACGAATGGAGAGTCCCTTCAGTGTACCGCCAGGGAAGTAAGTCAGATCAAAATAAGGATAGCTGCTACTACCATTATAATAGGTAGTAAAATGCGCAAAAGCCGCAATGGCCAGGAACTTCTGACCCACCAAATCAAGATGTTGTGCTATCTTGATCTTATAACCATGGCCTGGGCCCAGGTTATCCGCGAGACCACGAATCATCGCCGTCGTATACAGTGGATCAGTAGCATAGCCCACTGTATAGGGTGACACTATTCCACCATTCATAAATCCGCCAGACTGTGGTTCGATAGCGTTATAGGCCACGCTGATTGTCCCATCACCCACGCCTGTTTTATAGTTCACACCACCAATGACGCCCCAAGCCGTGGCATTAGCACCTTGCCTGGATAACAAGGAGGCACCCCACTCACGCATGTACTGGGCACCCACAAAAGGATCAACACCTGTGTCGGTTTTCAGCGTGTAATCCACATTTGTATAAAACATCTTGGCGAATTGATAAAAGTCATAGTACCAGGCATCCGCCTTGGCCCCCATCAGAGAGTACGAGGCCCCAAAAGCCAGTGTACCACTGGTGGACGGGGCATTGATCGGCAATTGTGTACTACCACCGTATGCCACATCCCCTTCATAATTGGCTGGATAAAACAAGTTATCATTGTAATAACCATTTGAGGTGCGACTCTTCCAGCGAAAAATACGCATGCCATACAGGTGTAAATCATGATATGGAGAAACTTCGGCAAAGACACCCTGATAAGTAGCTGGCAACATGCGCGAATCAGACCCGTTCAACCAGGGGGTGTTCAACTCCTGGTCTCCTGCCCGGACCAATAGCGTTTTTGGAATCTCATATTGGAGGTAAGCCTGTCCCAGGGCATCAATGGATTGTGGACCCATCAACGTCGGGTCCAGATGCGGGTAGGCCGGAGCGCCACTGGTATTATTAGCCCCGAGCGCATGTGCCGTGTAAAAACTGACACCCACACCAAAGCCACCCAGGAAAGGTGCGGTCTTGATATTCAGGATACCACCCAGACTAAAGGCATCCTGATTAAAGGTATTGGGGCCGGTGGCGCCATAATCACGGCTGAAATAGTAAGAACGGATCTGCCCGTCAATCTTACTCTGCTTGAAAAAATCCGTCAGGGTTTCTGCCTGTGCGGCAGCACTGACGCCGCACAGGGCGGCAACAATGGCGATGGCAATGCGGTTTTTGGTAAACACAGCGACCTCCTCTTTAGGCATCCTTGCAACGATGTGTGGCATAATAACGAGGAGATATGACAACATGATGACAGTTTTATGAATTTTTTATGACAAAATATCCAGATAAACATAACGTGTAACCCCCTGATGAAGCACTTAAGCTGCCAGAATCAGGCCTAAACGCTCACGAAGCGGACACAACGCAACGGTTCAGGCCCGCCCTTCGGCTGATGGTAAAGTCTTTGCATTGCCGGATGGTCGTGGGACACTGGCAAGGAATACGTCCTGACCACCGAGATTCGTATGCCTTTGGAAATACGTCACCTGCGCACTATTGAGGCCGTCGCCCAGTTCGGCAGCCTCGCAGCGGCGGCGCAGCGTCTGCACCTGACGCCGTCGGCGCTCTCCCACCAGTTACGCGGGCTGGAGGCGGAATTCGGCGTCAGCCTGCTGGACCGGGAACGCGGCACACAGTTGCGCCTGAGCCCTACCGGAGAGGCTTTATTGGCCGTAGCCCGGGAAGTGCTGCCACGCATCCGGCAAATGCAGGAAGATCTGCGGCGACGGGCGGCCGGCAATAGCGGCCGTCTGCGTATTGCCGTCGAATGCCATACCTGCTTTGATTGGCTGACACCCGCCATGGACCACTTTCGCGAGATCTGGCCGGATGTGGAAATGGATTTGGTCTCGGGCTTTCAGCAGGATCCTTTGCCCTTGCTCCAAAGTCATCAGGCCGACCTCACTGTCCTTACGGCACCCGATGCCATGGCGTCCGGTATCCTGCTGCATCCACTCTTTGCCTACGAGGTCGTCGCCCTCGTCAATCCGCGGCACGCCTTAGCTGAGCGCAGCTTCCTGACCCCTGAGGATTTTCTGGAAGAAACCCTGATCACTTACCCCGTGGAGGATCGTCGCCTCGACCTTTTCCGCGAGTTTCTCCAACCGGCGGGTGTGCAACCCTGGCGCCGACGCCACGCCGAGCTGACGGTCATCATCCTCCAGTTGGTGGCCTCCGGGCAGGGCATCGCCGCGCTACCCGCCTGGGCGGTGGGGAGCTACGGAGAGAAAAACTATGTGCGCGCCATTCCTCTGGGACCGCAGGGTCTCTGGCAAACCCTGCAAGCTGCGACCACGGCCGAGCAGGCGGAGCAACCGCACATGCAGGCTTTTCTCGCCGAAATCCGCGCCAGCGTGGCGGCCAATCTGTTTGGGGTAAAAGATATTCCGGGCGTATGATCGCCCTGCAACAGCACGTTTAAACGGAGCAGAAAGCCGATGACCATAAATCCCACCCAAAACCTGATTTTTGACCCCGAACTCATCCGCCATTACGACCAGCCGGGGCCACGCTATACCTCGTACCCCACAGCCCCCCATTTCGGCGAAGGATTCGATGAAAAGGCACTGCAAGGCGCACTCGACGACTCCAATGCCAGCGGGCGTCCGCTCTCCCTCTACTTCCACATCCCCTTCTGCGAGCATCTGTGTTTTTATTGCGCCTGCACCAAGGTAGTCACCCGCCATCACGAATGGGGGACGCCTTATGTCGCCCATTTGGACCAGGAGATGGCCCTGACGCGCGCCCATATCGACGGCAGCCGTCCCGTGGACCAATTGCATTTCGGCGGCGGCACGCCCACCTTTCTGCGTCGCGACGACATGGCCTTCCTGTTGGACAGCATCGGTAAACACTTTCATCTGCTCCCGGATGATCAGGGCGAATATGGCATCGAAATCGACCCGCGCGCACTGGAGCCCGGCACCCTCCGCCTCCTCCGCGACTTCGGCTTCAACCGCATCAGCATCGGGGTACAGGATCTGGACGCGGCGGTGCAGAAAGCCGTGCATCGCGAACAAAGTTTTGTCCTGACGGCAGGCGTCATCGATGAGGCGCGCCAGCTCGGCTTTCGCTCCGTCAGCCTCGACCTGATCTACGGACTGCCCCTGCAGACCCCGGAAAGCTTTGCCCAGACGCTGGAGGCAGTTCTCGCCCTGCGCCCGGACCGCCTGTCCGTCTTTAATTATGCCCACCTGCCAGAGCGGTTTCCGCCGCAAAAGCGGATTCCCGACGCGGACATCCCCAGCCCGGACACCAAGCTGCGCATCCTCGCCGAAAGCATCGCCACCCTGCAGCAGGCCGGTTATCTCTACATCGGCATGGACCATTTCGCCCTGCCCGATGACGAGTTGGCCATCGCACAGCGGGAAGGCAGTCTGTATCGCAATTTCCAGGGCTACTCCACCCATGCCGGAACGGATCTGCTCGCCTTCGGGATGAGCGCCATCGCCATGGTCGGCCCGACTTACAGTCAGAATATCAAGGATCTGGACACCTGGGGTGCCACCCTGGACCGCGGTCACTTACCGGTGGAGCGCGGCCTGCGCCTGAGCGACGAGGACCTGCTGCGTCGCCACATCATCACCCGCCTAATCTGCGACTTTAGTCTGGATTTTGCTGCGCTGAACCGGCAGTTTAATCTGGATTTCCGGCAGCATTTCGCGGCCAGCCTGCCCGCCCTGGAGGCCATGGCGAATGACGGACTCCTGCATCTTGGCGCCCACGCCCTGACGGTCACTCCGCAGGGACGGCTGCTGATCCGCCACATCTGCATGGCCTTCGACGCCTATCTCGCGCAGAAGTCAGTGCGCTACTCGCGGGTGATTTGAGGATCCTTCTCACGATTACCGGAACTCGCCAGTGCCTTTTCCCACACCTCCGCATCAAAACCCAACAAACCCCGATCCCTATCCATCAATATCGGCCGTCGGATCATGCTGGGGTACGCCTCCATCAGCTTTACCGCGGCTTCGGCATCAGCAACTTTTCGCTCGCTCTCAGACAAGCGCCGCCAGGTGGTGCCTTGGCGATTGATGAGGGCCTCCCAGCCCCAGCGCCCCGCCCAGTGGCGGAGTTCCGCCGTCGGCACCCCGGTCTTTTTGTAATCGTGAAAGCTGTACTCCAGCCCATG
>DAIAVG010000083.1 GCA_027445725.1 Acidithiobacillus sp. | reverse complement strand
AACTGACCCAGAGCACACCCAACTGGCCGTCGGCGCAGGTTCTCGCGGTCAATGCCAGTGGCGCTTTCAGCGCACTTCCCGTAGGATCGAGCGCGAGCACGGCCAGCGGCGTGTCGGTGACGCTGACCCTCAGCGACCCCGCAGCCGATGTCCACCTCAGTCTGAGCCGGGCCATCGCCGTCCTCAGTTCCGCCTATTCCGTGGTCAATAACCAATGACGGCCAAACGGGATAATCGCCCTGCCACGCTATCTGCGGAAAAGGGCTCGGCCCTGGTGATGGTGATATTCATCATGGTGGTGCTGGCCCTGCTGCTGGCGGCCCTGGCCTATATTACCGCGCAGAGCAATCAGAACACGGCCTACCAGATCGCCTCCACCCGTGCCTACTGGGCGGCCCAGAGCGGGGCGGAGTGGGGGACATACCAGATCGCGCCCGCCACCGGCAGCGCCGCCAGCCAGTGTTTCAGCCCTAGTCCGGCGTATCCGGCCATTGGCAGCATTCCTGAGTTGAAAGGCTGTTCGGCAGCGGTGACTTGTTCATCATCCGCCACCGCGGTTTCCACCACCTCCTACCAGATCACCAGCCAGGGAAGCTGCCCGGCGGGCAATCTTGGCGCTGGCCATTCACCGGTAGCTGCCATAAGGAGTGTCATCGTAACGATAAGTAACGCGTCCGGCGGACCCGGTGGACAATGTATTAATTGCATTAACAATTGCTTAACAAGCAATTGCTTTTTAATTAATAATACATACTTTTGTTTCGGCGGTTTGAATGGATGTTTACACCATTGTGGTGTAAGTCTGGACAGGTGTACCTCAGTACAGTGTTTATATAATAAGCAATGCGGGCAAACATCCAGCACTCAGTCGGCCTCTCTCTCCTACTGGCTCGAAAACCCATGACCACCTGGCAATTCTTGCCGTTTTCGGCTAATACTCCCGCCATGGGTGTAGTAACATCATGAAACTCTGGGATGCCGACCTGCGGGACATTGTGCGGCGCTGGCGGAAACGCCCTCCGGTGGTGCTGGAGTTGCGCCGGGACGGCTATTGCCTCGTGCGAGTGCATCATGGCGAAGCCGAACTGATCCTGGCCGAGGACATCGACCCGTTATCGAGCCGCTACCGGGAACTGCTGCTGGAGTCCTTACGCCACAGCGTGCAGAGCCATGGGCTGGCTGGCAGTCCGGCGGCTACGTACTTGTTCCGGGAGGACTATAACCTGCAAGTCGTGGACGCGCCCAAGGTGCCGATGGGGGAGATGCTGGCCGCCCTGCGCTGGCAGCTCGCGGATTTGCTGGATTTCCCCGTGTCGGAGGCGGTGCTCGCCGCCATACCCGTACCCGACACGGAAGGCCAACAGATTTTCGCTGTCGCCGCGCGCGAAAGCGTGGTCCAGGAGCGGGTAGACCTCTTGCGCGGCGCCGGCCTGCAGCCCTTTTATGTGGGCATTATCGACCTCGCTTTGCGCGATTTGTGCTGGCTCCTGCCCGAAGCAGCGGGGGGCGTCGGACTGTTGTTGGTGGAAACCCGCAGTTGTCATCTGACCCTGGTGCAGGGCGGCAGCTACCGTTTTGGGCGGCCACTGGCGCTGGGTTCTGCGCACTTTCCCGGCGATGATGATCCCGCGGGTTTCCGCTCCGCCAGCGAGGACCTGGCTCTGGAGATGCAGCGCACCATGGATTTTTACGAAAATCGTTTCCGCCGCCCGCCGCCCACCGACCTCTATCTCTGCGGCGCGCCGAAGTTGCTGCCGGAGATGCTGGGCGAATTGCTTGGGCGGCGCTGCGCGCATGTCGAGGAATTACTTTCCCCGGCGGACAGCCGCTGTCTTCTGGCCCAGGCCTTTGCCGCGGAGTTGCCTGCCCCATGAGCCTGCGCCTGCCGCCAGCGGCCGATCCGGCCCGCGTCAATCTCTACAGTGATCGCTTCGTATCGCGGCAAGTACCCTTCTCCGCGCGCTTCAGCCTGATTTTCCTCGGTGTCCTGCTTCTTGCCCTCAGCGGACTGGCCCTGTACTGGCAGCAGGCCAATCAGGAACAGGCACGACTGCTGGCGACCCAGGAGCAACGACTGAGCGCGCTGCAAAGCCAGCGGGACCAACTCATCGCGCGCTATGGTCCGGGCGCCCAGTCTGCGTGGGAAACCCGGCACCAGGCGCTGCAGGCGGAAATCGACGAGCGGCGCTTTCTCTTGCAACTGCTTTCTCTGCATGTGGCCAGCCAGAATCCCTCGGAGGTTCTCAATGCCCTTGGTCGTGGTATCGTTCCCGGCATCTGGCTGACGCGCATGAGCGGCGACACCGACCGATTGGTTTTGGAAGGACGCACCCTGCGGGCGGCGACTATACCGCTCTACGTGGAACGGCTCCATGCCCAGCCGGTTCTGGCCGGTCTGACATTGGCCGGGATCACTGCCAGCAGTGGCATCACGGCCCCCGACAGCAGCACCCCATCCGCTGCGCCGCTGGATTTCCGCATCAGCGCTAGCGCTCGTTCGCCGGAGTGGCCATGAACGCGCTCCGGCACTGGTTCGCCCGCTTCGACGCGCTCAGCCTGCGCGAACGCGTGCTGGTACTCGCTGCCGCGCTGGTGGTGCTGCTGATCGGGTTTTACCAGTTGTGGCTGGCCCCCCTGGAAAATCGTCTGCAGGCCAAAAAACAGCAATGGCGGACGGAGCAAAGTCATGCGACCGCCGTGGAAAGCGAAATTCAGGCCTTGTTACACAATGCGCCCCTACAGGCGCAGTCACGCCTGGATGCCCAGCAGCGGATCATCGCCACCCTGGATGAGCAGTTGCATCAGGCCGGTCAGCGCTATCCCCGGCAGGATGAACTGGATGGCTGGTTGCGCACGTTGTTAACGGAGCGTCCGGGGGTACAGTGTGTACGCTTCCACACCCTGGCGCCCTCCCAGGTATTTCCTTTACCGTCGGATAAAAGCGCCAAAGCGGGTCCACGTCTGTATCAAAGCGGGGTTGCCCTTACCCTGCAGGGTGATTTTCACAGCCTGCTTGCCTATCTGCAAAGTGTGCAGCGAGGGCCCTGGCGTTTACAATGGGGTCGGTGGACTTACACCGTGATACAGTATCCAAAGGCCGAGCTGCGGATTGACGTACGTACCTACGCTGTTGCCTGGAGCGGCCAGGACGCTCCCGGATCAGGGGCCGTGTTGACGGCGGGTCAAATCCGGAGCGTCCTTGGGACGCTGCCTGGCCTGCCCAAGGTTGCGGGGGGCGGTTCATGAGCGCGCTCTTTGGACTGCTGCTGGCCGCCAGGATACAGGTAACCCCCAATCCGACCCGCCCCGATGACTATCGGGCCGGGGCTGGTGGCGCGCCCCTCGCGTCCCTGGTCCTGGACAGCACCCTGACCGGCGGGCAGGTGCCCGTGGCTATTCTCAATGGCCGTCTGTACCCCTTGGGAAGCCAGATCGGACCCTATCGCCTGATCGCCGTGGGCGCCGGTTGGGTGATCCTGGGAGAGGGATCCAAAAGGCTGCGGCTGGTCATCGGCGGTTCTACCAATCCGAGTGAAGAGAAATGATTATGCGCAAACAGTGGGCAATACTGATGGGTTGCATCTGGCTGGCAGGTTGCCAAACGGTACCCGATAATCCCGCGAGCGCCCTGCTGCCAAAACCGCCCAAGGCGGCCATACGTCCGCCGCCCGCCGCCGTGCAACAGGCGCTATTGCCGCCGGTGGGCAGCCTGATCCCGCATCGATCCCCGCCCCTGCAGAAACGCTTCGATCTGGTGGTTCAGAATGCGCCTGCCCGGGAGGTATTCATGGGGCTGGGGATGAGCTCTGGCCAGAATGTCATTCTTTCTCCCAAAGTCGCTGGTAGTCTCACCCTTAACCTGCATCATGTCACCCTGGGAAATGCCCTGCGGGCGATTCGCGCGGCATACGGCTATCAGTACGAGATGCAAGGCCGACAGATCGTGATTTTTCCTCCCGAACCGGAAACCCGCATCTATCAGGTCAATTATCTGGATATCGCCCGCAGTGCCAAATCGCAACTGACGGTTGCGGGTACGGAGCTGAGCGGGAACAGCGGCAATGGTGGCATGATCGGGCAAGGCCAGGCCTTCGGCCAGACCAAGCCGTCGGCCGAGGTAAAAACCGATAGCAGTTCCGACTTCTGGAAAACTCTGGGACCCTCTCTGGAGATGATCGTCGGCAAGAACGGACGGATCATCGTCAATCCCTTATCCGGGGTTATCGCGGTACGCGCCATGCCTGACCGCCAACGGGAGGTGCGTGCATTTTTGCATCGCCTCACCAACGGTCTGGAACGGCAGGTGATCCTGGAGGCAAAGATCCTGGAGGTGCAGCTCTCCAAGGGCTTTCAGGCGGGAATCAACTGGAGCGCCGTGACCGGCAACGCCCAGATCAACCAGCTCGCGCCCAGCAGCTCTAACGGCAATTTCAATCCCAATGGTTATGCGCCCACCCAGGGTACGGTTACCAGTAGCGGGACAGCGGCCAACATCGGCCAATTGGCGCCGGGCCTGTTACCCATCATGAATACGGTGCAGCCTTTCGGTGGCGTTTTCAATGCCGTCATCAGCGGCGGCAAAGGCTTCAACGCCATCCTGGAGGCCCTCGGCACTCAGGGCAAGGTCAAGGTGCTCTCCAGTCCGCGGGTGGCCACGCTCAACAACCAGACGGCGGTTATCAAGGTGGGCACGGACAATATTTATGTGACCAATGTTCAGACCAATTCCGGAACGAGCTCCGGGGCCATCGGCAGCACCATCATCAATCAGGCAACCCCTGTGCTTTCTCCCCTGTTTTCCGGCGTCGCCCTGGATGTCACCCCCTCCATCAGCGGGGACGGTATGGTGACGCTTTACGTGCATCCTTCGGTGACCAGTGTGACCACTCAGGCCCAGGCGTTTACGGTCGGGAGTCAAAGTTACAATCTGCCTCTGGCCAGTTCCTCCGTGCGTGAAGTGGATACCGTGGTACGCGCCACAAGCGGGCAGGTCATCGTCATCGGCGGTCTGATGAAAACCGACGAACACGATACACATTCGGGCATTCCGCTGTTGGAGGACATCCCTTATTTGGGCTATCTCTTCAAGAGCACGCAACAAACTTCCATCAAGAGCGAACTGGTGGTGCTCATCAAGCCTATCGTGGTGAACAAGCGTGGTGTTTGGCAGCAACAAATCCACCAAGCCCGCGCCGATCTGTCGAAAAACGATCTGGATTTCAATACGGCGGTGTTACCAGAACGATCAAAAGGTTCAGGTCGCTGATGTATCTGGCATTCTTCGGCTTGCGCGAATATCCGTTCAGTCTGACACCGGACACGGAGTTCTTTTTCGCCGATGAGAATCGTCGGGCGGCCCTTTCCTTGCTGCACTTCGCTCTGGACAACGGCGAAGGTTTTGTCAAAATCACGGGTGAGGTCGGAACGGGTAAAACCACCTTGTGCCGCACCCTTCTCCATCGCATGGATGCGCGTTTCCGCACCGCTTACGTGCTCAATCCCCAACAACCACCGACGATACTGCTTCGTGCCATTGCCGCTGATCTCAGTGGTCAGGAATTGGACGTCACCCAGGAGCCGCTGGAGGCCATCCATCGCAGCTTATTGCAGGCGGCAAGCGATGGGCATCGGGTGGTGCTGCTGGTGGACGAAGCGCAGACCTTGTCGTACGCTGCCTTGGAGAGTATTCGCTTGCTCTCCAACCTCGAAACCGAAAAATGCAAATTGATACAAATCATTTTATTTGGCCAGCCAGAGCTGGATATTCGTCTGCAACAGCCACAAATGCGGCAGTTGCGTCAGCGGATTGGCTTTCATCATCAGCTCCTTCCTCTCAGCCGTGAAGAAACGGGTGCCTATCTGGAGCATCGGTTGCGCCACGCGGGCTATACCGGCGGACCGTTGTTTCAGAGTAACGCCTTGCGCCTGCTCCAACGCAGCAGTGGTGGCACACCGCGCCTGCTTAACCTGCTGGCCCATAAAGCACTGCTGGCGACCTACGGATCCGGTCGACATCGTGTAGGGCGACGAGAGATGCTGCGGGCCATTGCAGATACGCCACAGGCGCGACGCGTATGGTGGCCTATATGAGCTTGATTCACGATGTGCTAAGCGATCTCGACCGTCGGCAAACCCGAAAAAGCGCGGGACCCGAGATGCCGGTGGCCCTCCTGCCTCGCCGCTCCGGAAACCGGGCACGCCTGCGAGCACTCATCTTGTTGGGGGGCGCTTTTCTGGTGGTCGGCGCGCTTTTCTGGTGGTTTTATTTACCCACTTCCTCTGAAACCGCCGCGCGGAAAGCTCCGGTCAGGGCCATGCCCGCGCCTGTGGCGGTGGCGCCGACGGCCGCCGCTCCCCGCGACCAGACGATGGTG
>DAIAVG010000082.1 GCA_027445725.1 Acidithiobacillus sp. | reverse complement strand
AGCGCGACTTGCCGAAACCTTGGCCCTTCCAAGTCCGCCGCACATTTCTTCAAGCTGGCCACAATTACCCTCACCCCCATCCTTGGCCCAGCTGATAACGCAGATCGCGGCACAGCCATTACTACGTGCTGCTGCGGAGCAATCTGCCGCAGCGCAAGAGGCAGTGCGCGTAGCACGCACGGCCTATCTCCCGGAAATTACCCTGAGTACCGCTTATGGACAGGATTTTGCGCCAGGGAGCCCGAATTGGTTATCGGTGGGCGTCAACCTCAGTCTGCCGATTTTCCCAGCAGATCGCCAAGATCAAACCGTTGCGGCAGCGCAGGCACAGTCGATTGCAGCACAGGACCAGTACGATGAGGAGCGTTTATCACTGGAACGCCAGGTGCGTGGAGTTTTTGCAGCATACATCTCCTACCAAAACCAATATCACCGGACGCGGCGAAAACTGGTACCGGAAGCACAATTGGCCTATCAAGCGACCTTGGCTGATTTTACTTCCAGCCATACCAGCTTTCGGGCGGTTTTGCAGGCACAGGATCGCGTTCTCGCGACCCAGACCGAGGCGATCGAGTTGCGCCAGAATGCCTATGCCAGCCAAGCCGAATTGAATTTCCTGGCAACACATGTGCAAGGAGGAAGCGAATGAAAACGCGCCAAGTTTTGGTGGGCTCCGCGCTATTGCTTATCGGTGTAGGAATTGGAGCGGCCGTGACTCTGTGGTGGCCAGCGCCAACGGTAGGTTCGCACTCTCCGCGCGCGACCACCACACCAAGCCCTAGGCATATCCTGTATTGGGCCAATCCCATGAATCCTGCCATTCATTCAAGTCATCCGATGAAAGACAACATGGGGATGAAATATATTCCAATATATTCTCAGCCTGCCCATACCGCTCAATCTTCAACATCAGGCCTCGCCGTCGATTCCCGAATGGTTCAAACCTTGGGGGTGCGCCTGGTTACAGTCCAGGAACGACAGATGGGGCAAGCCATCCATACCGTAGGAACGGTGGCCATTGATGAAAACCGCCTGTATGCCATCAATCCACACTTTTCCGGGTGGGTCGAACAACTGCCGGTCAAAGCCGTTGGCGATCCTGTATCTCGTGGTCAGAAGATTGCCGAGATTTATTCGCCAGAACTTTACAGCGCCGAGCAGGACTATCTCGTAGCGCAAAAAGCCGCCGGAATCGACCTGGGGAATGGTCTGGTTTCTGCGGCGCAGACCAAGTTGCAGTTGTTGGGACTTTCCAATGCGCAAATTCAACAACTTCGGCAGACCGGCGCCGCGGAAAAGGTGATCCCTGTCTATGCGCCCGCTTCCGGGGTGATCGACAGCCTGTCAGCCCGGCAAGGAGGGTATATCACCCCACAGAGCAGCCTCATGCAGGTGGCTAACCTCCAACGTATCTGGGTCAATGTAGCGCTCTATGGATATCAACTCTCCCGGGTACACCTAGGCGACGAGGTGACCCTACAGCTTCCGGATTACCCAGGAAAAACGTGGAGTGGCCGGGTGAGCTTTCTCTACCCCACCGTCAATAGCCAAAGTCGCACTGTGACAGCGCGCCTCAGTTTCCCGAATCCAGGCGGCACCTTGCGCCCTGGAATGTATGCCGATGCCACCCTACTCGCACAAGCCCAGCGCATGCTCGCAATCCCGAGCAGCGCGATAGTCCGCAGCCAGGAAGGGGATTTTGTGATGCTGCATGAGCCGGGCGGCCATTTTCGGCCTGTGCAAGTACAGCTTGGACCGGAAGCCGACGGATGGACCGCAATATCCAAAGGACTGCAGGCCGGTGAGCGAGTGGTCGAGAATGCCCAGTTCCTGCTCTATTCGGAGTCGCAATTTCAGTCCGTTCAGGCACGGATGTTAGGTAGTAACGTCGCCGCGACGGTCAACACTGCGTCTACAATGCCCAGCAAAACAGCTGCGCAACCGGCAACGCCTGCGGCGTCCAGCATGAAAGGGATGGCAATGGGGGGCAGCACCCATGATTAAAGCCACGATACGTTGGTGTATGAACAACCCATTTATGGTGTTGCTGGCTATGCTATTCGTCACCGTTGCCGGGATTCTGGCCCTGCAATACATTCCCCTGGAAGCCATTCCCGATATCTCTCCAACCCAGGTCATTGTGAAAACCAGCTACCCTGGACAAGCTCCCCAGATTGTCCAGGATCAGGTGACCTATCCGCTCGAAACCACGCTGCAAGAGGTGCCCGGTGCACAAGCGGTGCGCGGATACTCGATGTTTGGCGACTCCTACGTTTATGTGCTGTTCAAGAATGGGACGAATATTTTCCAGGCGCGAAACCTAGTGTTGCAATATCTGGATCAGGCGCAGGCGCAGCTACCCCCCGGCGTATCCCCAGCCTTGGGTCCGGACAGCTCCGGTGTCGATTGGGTTTATGAATATGCTCTGACGGATCCCTCGGGCACCCTGAATCTCGCCCAACTCACGACACTGCAGAACTGGTTTCTGAAATTTGCTTTGCAAGGTATCCCTGGAGTCGCTCAGGTGGCCACTGTAGGAGGTATGACTCAAGAGTATCAAGTCGTCGTGGATCCTAACAGGTTGTTGGCATATGGATTGACGCTGGAGCAAGTGGAAGCCGCAATTCGCGCTGCCAATGGTGAGACCAGCGGTTCGGTCGTGGACATGGGCGGGGCCCGTTACATTGTGCGTACCTCGGGCTATATCCATTCATTACAGGATCTACGACAGGCTCCCTTGACCGTCGCCAATGACGTTCCGATCACCATCGGTCAGGTGGCCCGCGTTCAACTGGGCCCGGTATTGCCGAGCGGTATCGCCGATCTCAATGGGCAGGGTCAGGTAGTCGGTGGTATCGTCATGATGAATCAAAATGGCAATGCCAATGCCCTGATTCAGCGCATTCAACAAAAGCTGCAAGAAATTCGCCCCGCCCTGCCCAAGGGAGTGCAGGTAGTTACCACGTACAGCCAGCGTCCGCTCATCCAACGAAGTATTGGCACTCTGACCGGCAAATTGCTCGAAGAGATGATTGCCGTCTCTTTGGTCGCCCTACTGTTTTTGGTTCGGGTTCGCTCTGCCTTGGTGGCGCTCATCGCACTGCCCGTGGGTATACTGGTTGCATTCGTCATTATGTATTGGCTCGATATTCCGGCGAATATCATGTCGCTGGGCGGAATTGCCATTGCCATTGGAGTGATGGTCGACGCGCCAGTCGTCATGATTGAGAATATGCATAAGCATCTTGAACGGCAGGCTGAGGCGAACCCATGGCATAGTGCGCAAATGGCTGCCTTGGAGGTGGGGCCTGCGCTGTTTTTTTCACTGTTGATCATTACGATTTCCTTCCTTCCCATATTTGCCCTAACGGGACAAGAGGGGAAACTCTTCGCACCGCTCGCCTATACTAAAACCTTTTCCATTGCCGCAGCGGCCATACTTTCCATCACCTTGGTTCCCATCCTCATGGGATGGTTTATTCGCGGCCATATCCCCGCAGAGCGAAAAAACCCAATTAACCGATGGCTGGTAGCTCTGTATCAGCCTATGATTCGCGGCGTCCTGAAGTTCCCCTGGCTGGTCCTGTTAGTGTCTGCCCTGCTGGCCGCCAGCTTGGTCTATCCGTGGCAGCGTCTTGGTACCCAGTTGATGCCTCCCCTCGATGAGGGCACCTTGCTGTATATGCCCGTCGCGCAAAACCCGGCGATCTCCTATGGCGAAGCGGGCGCGCTGCTACAACTCACCGACCGGATTCTCAAGACATTCCCTGAGGTAAAGAGCGTATTTGGGGAGGCGGGTCGAGCGCAAACTGCGACCGATCAGTCACCCATCTCCATGTTTGATACGGTGGTAACGCTAAGGCGCCCGGATCATTGGCCGCCCGGTATGACCCAGCATCATTTGCAGAACTTGATGAATACCGCCCTGCAAATTCCTGGCCTCACAAACAACTGGACCCAGCCGATCAAGGGCCGAGTCGATATGTTGACCACGGGCTTGCAAACTCCGCTGGGGATAAAAATTACCGGCACAGACCTTGGCACGCTGAACCGATTGGGTCAGGAAGTACAAAAGGTCTTACTGGGCGTCCCGCATACAGATTCCGCATATGCAACTCGTGTCACTGGTGGTCGCTACATCGTCGTGCATACGGACCGACGCGCCGCAGCGCGCTACGGGATCTCCATAGCAGATGTGAATCGCTTGGTTTCTACTGCCGTAGGAGGGCAGGTCATTACTACGGCGGTGCAGGGGGTAGAGCGGTTTCCAGTGAACTTGCGCTATCCTCGGCGACTACGGCAATCCCTTGCGACTCTCCTCGAGAGCCGCATTGCAACGCCCGGTGGGGCGCAAATTCCATTGGCGCAGGTGGCTCGGATCACGTTGGAAAATGGCCCTTCCATGTTGACTAGCGACAATAGTCGCCTGAATACCTGGATCACCATTGATCTAAAGCCAGGGACGAGTATCGGCAGTTATGTGCGTCAGGCACAACGGGCAATTGCTTCTCAGGTTCATCTTCCCGCCGGATACACACTTTCCTGGGTCGGAGAATATCGCAGCATGCAAAAGGCGGAGCAACGTCTGATGTTGGTGATTCCCGCCGTACTATTGGTGATTGTGCTGCTTCTCTATCTCAATTTTCGTCGCTGGGCCGAGGTATCTATCATATTAGTGACATTACCATTTGCGCTGGTGGGAGGTCTCTGGTTGGTTTATGCGCTACACTATAAACTATCGGTTGCAGTCGCCGTTGGATTTATCGCTCTCGCGGGCGTCGCAGTGGAATTCGGTGTGGTGATGCTACTGTACCTGGATCAGGCACTGGTAAAGCATCAGATGCGAAATTCGTTAAACAATTGGCACGATCTTCAACTTGCGATTATTGAGGGCTCAATGCTACGTCTGCGACCATTAGCGATGACATTTACCTTGGTCGTGATAGGACTTTTGCCCATTATGCTGAGCCATGGCACAGGTGCCGACATGATGAAACGGATTGCCGCGCCGATGATTGGCGGCATGTTCAGCGCGACGCTCCTGGCACTATTGGTGATTCCTGCATTGTATGCGCTTTGGCAACGGCGGAGATTAGGCTTGCGGTAGTTCTACAAGGAGAATGAGATGAGCAGAAGGCGATTCCTGAAACTTAGGAGATGGCAGAAAATGCCGTACTGCAACACCTACACCTATGGCCGCTGAGGCTTTGTGCTTGCTTGCCTTCGTGGATTATATGAGCGGCAGGATTGTTCGCATCCCCGACCCGATAGCCCAGAGCGACGAAGACCTGCTCTGGCGGGGTGCTGACATCCTGGATCAGGATAGCACTCTGTTCCAGTTGCTCGTGCAGGGTTTGGCTATCATAGGGATTCCCGTGGAAGGCCCGTGCGCTAACGAGGAGATTGCTGTGCTAGGCGTTGGCAGCGCTCACCTTGACGCCAAGCACATAAGGCTACCACGCGTGGCTATCCTCTACGCAAAGGCCCAGAAACTCCTGCGAGTTTACTGTCAGTGCAGCGCTTTCGTAGTTGGGATAGCGAGAATGAGTGAGGACTGCGCTTGTAGTTTTAGGCTCGTTCCAAATCCAATCCAGTTGTTCATGAACACTGGATTTTGGTAATCACCTATGCAACCCAGTCGCATTAGTCTATACGACATACATGCAAAAAAAATGAATTCGTATTGATGCCGATGGTATCAGAGAGAAGAATGAATGCAAGATAAAGAAGGAGTACGTCCGCCCGGTATCGTCCCAGCGCAACCCTCGCGCCGTCGCAGGCTCCGTCACTCGTGTTGCTTCCGGGACTTGGTGCAACAACCATCGCCGTCCAGTCCTCTAGCTCTGCAATCTGCCAAACTGTGCATGTCAAATATTCTCGACATTAAGGCTTGTCTGAGGCACATTGAGTCTTCCGATTCAGGAGGTGCCACATGGATGCAAAGAGCTTCGGCGCAGAAATCCGCAGAACCCGACGGGCGTTGGGAATCACCCAGGCGGAACTTGCAGAGCGTGTCGGCGTCTCTCGTGCTACTTTGATCTCCTATGAGCAGGGGGCTGGACTGTCGGTAAGCACAGTCGGTGAAATTGCCGAAATTTTGGGGCTGCAGATTCAGCTAATCCCCCTGCAGGAGCCGGAGCAGGAAGCGCCCATTCAGACAGACATTCCTTTGTATGGAAACCTGCGTCACAAGCGTTTTCCGACTTTGCAAGAGATTCTTCAGGCCACCATAGGTCTTTGTTAGGCGGGCAAACTTGCCAGGAAAAAAACAGGATATCGACCTGTAATCCCCTTCTCCCGTTCAGATCTCATTTAACCCTCCCCCGATCTATACCCTGACATCCCCTCCTCTACTCTTGGGAGACATCGATGTCAGGCCATCTGATTCTTGTGCGTCCGCATGTGTCCTTGC